>JAKSQH010000013.1 GCA_024404245.1 Clostridia bacterium | reverse complement strand
CTGATCGCGTCCGGCTTTGCCGTATGGGAGGAGTATCACGCGCTTGTAACCGCGGGACACCGGCCCGTATCATGGCCGACATGGATCGCGCTGATCGCGAGTGTTCCGATGACAATCGCGTTCGGACCGAAGATCATGGTGCCGCTGATCGGCGCCGCGCTGCTGCTGATGGCAACAGAAATTATTTTCCGTGAAGAACCGACGCTGATTGATATGAGCGTGAGCGCGCTGCCGCTGCTGACTGTGCTGCTGCCCGGGCTCTGTCTTGTATCCATGAGCCTGGTGGACCAGAAAGCCGTGAAGGTGATCTGGCTGACGCTGACATTCGGCGTACCGCTGATCGGCGACGTATGCGCGCTGGTGGTCGGTACCAAAGTCGGCGGCCGTAAGCTGTGCCCCGGCGTGAGCCCGAACAAGACCGTATCGGGTTCAATCGGCGGGCTTGCCGGAAGCCTGATCGCTTCCGCGCTGATATGCGCCGCGGCGGCGATCACCTGCGACGCGCCCACGCTGGCAAAGCTGCCCGCGCTGTGGGAGTATCTGCTGCTCGGCCTGTTCGGCGGTGTTGTAGGTCAGGTGGGTGATCTGTTTGCTTCCATGGTCAAACGCCACAGCGGCATCAAGGATTTTTCAAACCTTTTCCCGGGACACGGCGGCATGCTGGACCGGCTGGACAGCGTCTTTTTCATGGCGGTGCTGATGTACTGCTTCCTGCTGTTTTTCCGTGCGTAACGGAGGCTGAACAACGATGAAAACAATATCTGTTTTAGGATCAACGGGTTCAATCGGTACACAGACGCTGGAACTGTGCAGGCTGCATCCGGACAGGTTCCGCGTGACAGCGCTGACAGCGAGAAGCAGCAGGGAAAAATTGTTCGAACAGGTTCGTGAATTCCGGCCGCTGCTGGCTGGATTTGCCGAGCCTGTACCTTATTCCGAGATTCCGGAGGACCTGCGTTTCTGCAAATGGGTGATGGGCAGGGAAGCGCTGCACGCGGCCGCGGCGGAGATTGAAGCGGACATGGTGCTTGTGAGCATTGTGGGGATCGCAGGTCTGCAAAGCGTGCTGGACGCGCTGGACGCCGGCAGGCAGGTGTTGCTGGCCAATAAGGAGGCGCTGGTGACCGGCGGCCACCTGGTGATGGACAGGGCAAAGGCGGCGGGTAAGCCGATTCTGCCCGTGGACAGTGAACACAGCGCGATATTCCAGTGCCTGCGCGCCGCGAACGGCAATGAACCGACGGGAATCCTGCTGACCGCGTCCGGCGGACCTTTCCGCACCTGGACGAAAGAACAGATGATGACTGCTTCACGGCAGGACGCGCTGAAGCATCCCAACTGGAATATGGGCGCGAAGATCACGGTGGACAGCGCGAGCATGTTCAACAAAGCGCTGGAGATCATGGAGGCGCGCTGGCTTTTTGATATGCCTCCGGAAAGAATACACGTGGTTGTGCATCCTCAGAGTATTATCCATTCCGCGGTGGAGTTCGCGGACGGAGCCGTACTCGCGCAGCTGGGTGTGCCGGATATGCGCGTGCCCATTATGTACGCGATGGCCTATCCGGAACGGCTGACAACGGGCAGCCGTCCGCTCGATCTTTTCGCGCTCGGTTCTCTGACGTTTGAGAAGGGAGACCCGGTACGTTTCCCGGCGCTCCGGCTGGCAGGCGAGTGCCTGAATGCCGGCGGCGCCGCGTGCACGGTGCTGAACGGCGCGAATGAGGAGGCTGTGGCCGCGTTCCTGCGGGATGAGATTCCCTTTGGCAGGATCGCGGAGCTGGTGGAAAACGCGCTGGAAAAACTGCCTGATCTGAAGGCGGATACGATTGACGATATTTTTGAAGCGGACAGGCTGGCAAGGCTGCAGGTAAGGCATGCCATGGCCTGACCGCACGGAGAAGAAGAATGACTGTATTGTATGTTTTGCTTGCTGTTCTGTTGCTTGCGATTCTGATTGTGGTGCACGAACTGGGCCATTTTTCCGCGGCGCGGCTGATGAAGATCGAAGTGCGTGAGTTCTCGGTCGGTTTCGGTCCGAAACTTCTGGGATGCAAAAGCCGGAAGCACGAAACGGATTTCTCCTTGCGCGCGATTCCGCTGGGCGGTTTCTGCGCGTTCTACGGTGAGGACGATCCCACGGGCGAGAGTAAGGACGATCCGCGCGCACTGGCCAAACAGAGCGTATGGAAGCGTATGTTCGTGATTCTGATGGGCCCTGTGATGAACTTCGTGCTGGCGTTTGTTGTAGCGGCCGGCTTTTACATGATCGGCGGCGTACAGACGGTGACAGGTTTGGATCCGTATATTGTATCCGTGACGGCATCCGGCCCCGCGCATGACGCCGGCATGAAAGACGGCGATATTATTACCGCCGTGAACGGAAACGATGTGCTGGACGGTACCATGGATACGCTGATCGGCATGATTGACGCGTGGCACGAAGGCGATGATCCGCTGGATTTAACTGTGCAGCGCGGCGATGAGACGCTGCAGATGGAACTGACACCGTTTTTTGATGAAGAAGAGAAAAAAATGCGTATCGGTGTGATGATCGGCGGAAGATACCGCACGGAAACCGTGCGCGTAAGCCCCGCCGAAGCGATAGCCGAAAGCTGGCGGTATTGCGTATACGCGGGCGGAGCGATTTTTGAGGCGCTCGGAAATCTTGTGACAAAAGGGGAAGGACTGGACCAGACCTCCGGCCCCGTAGGCGTGATATCACTGGTGACCGAACAGGTGCGGGAAAACGGGCTTGAGATGTATATCCAGCTGCTTGTCGTGATATCCATCAATCTCGGCATTATGAATCTGCTGCCGATTCCCGGGCTGGACGGATCCAGGCTGATTTTCGGGCTTATTGAAGTAATCAGAGGCAAACCCATACCGCCGGAGAAGGAAGCGATTGTTCATCTGTGCGGCATGCTGCTGCTGTTCGGACTGATGATTTTCTTCACCTTCAAGGATATCATCCGACTTTTCAACTGACTGGAGTGAACGGAGACAATGGGCGCAAAACATTCTGTAACAGTCGGAAGACTGACTTTAGGCGGCAATAACCCCGTGTGGGTGCAGAGCATGACCAATACGGACACCAGGGATGTGCAGGCAACACTCACGCAGATCCGCGCGCTGGCGGAAGCCGGATGCGATATCGTGCGTGTAAGCGTATATGATGAGGAATGCGCGCGCGCGGTGCGTGATCTGGTGGACGGATCGCCCGTGCCGCTGGTCGCGGATATTCATTTTGACCATCAGCTCGCGATAACGGCCGCGGAAAACGGCATCAGCAAGCTGCGCATCAATCCCGGCAATATCGGCGGAGAGCAGAATGTACGCGTGCTGGCGGACTGCGCGAAGATGCACAGGATACCGATCCGCATCGGCGTGAACAGCGGCTCTGTTGAGAAGGAACTGCTGGCCAAATACGGCGGACCGACGGCGGAATGCCTGGTGGAAAGCGCGCTTTCACACGCGCGGATGCTGGAGAAGGCCGGCTTTGATGATATTGTGCTGAGCATGAAATCCAGCGATGTGCGCCTGACGGTGGAATCCTACCGACTGGCGTCACAGAAATGCGATTATCCGCTGCACGTCGGCGTGACTGAGGCGGGTCTGCCCGGACAGGGTACCATCAAGAGCGCGATCGGCATCGGCAGCCTGCTGTGTGACGGCATCGGCGATACGATTCGCGTAAGCCTGAGCGGCGACCCCGTACCGGAAGCCGCGGCCGCGTGGGATATCCTGCGCGCGCTCGATATGCGTGTGAAAGGCGTGCAGCTGATTTCATGCCCGACCTGCGGACGGACCTGTATTGATGTGCCCGGAATCGCGGCACGTGTGGAAAAAGAACTGAAAGATATTACCGTACCGCTGAAGGTGGCGGTGATGGGATGCATTGTGAACGGTCCCGGCGAGGCGCGTGAGGCGGATGTCGGCATCGCGGGCGGCCGGAACGGCGGAGCGCTGTTTGTAAAGGGACAGACGGCGCGGCGTGTGGACGGGGATCTCGCGGCGGCGCTGATTGATGCCGCGCGGAAGATCGCGGCGGAGAAGCAATGAGTTATGAGGATCTGCTGGCTTCCATCTACAGGGAAGTGCCGGAATTGCGCGGGTGCCTTCAGTCACCCGTTGTAACGTATATCCAGTCTTCAAACAAAACCTATATTACCTTCAAAAGCACACAGCTTGTGGGTGAAAAGCAGTTTCTGACAATAGAACGCGTGCTCAGGCGGACATTCAACAGCCAGGGCATCAGCCTGCGTATTGTCTGCTCCGCGCTGCGGGAGGCGTTTATCGAGGATGCCACACCGTACCGGCAGGTGCTTACGGATTTTCTGAAAAGGAACTATCCCGGCTCCGTCAGCTGGATGGATGAAATCGACTGGCGCAGTGACAACGGCCGCATCACGCTTGTGTTCCCGGATGAATTCAGCATGCAGTATATGGCCAAGGTCAACGTTACCGGCCGGCTGCAGCGCGCGATCAAGGATATCTTTGACGCGGATGTGCTTGTGGAACTGACCGTATCCGGCGACCGCGAGGCGCGAATCGCGGAAAGCAGGCGTGAGCGTGAAAAGCTGAGCGCGCCCGTCAGCCGCGCCGAACTGCAGGAACGCTACGGCACCGGCTCCGGAGAAAGCGCCGCGACCGAAAAGAAGACGGAACGCAAACCCGCCGCGGAACGCAAACCCGCGGGAGAGCGGAAACCGGCGGAAAAGACGCCTGTCAGCCGTATTGTGCCGACGGCCGCCGGTCAGCCGACGCCGGAAATGACGGATCATGCCATCAACAAGCCGATTATGGGCAGAAGCATTGCCGACCGCCCGGTGGAAATGCGCGAACTGAACAATGAAAGCGGCACGGTGGTCATTCAGGGCGATATTTTCAACCTGGAAACCAAGGAACTGAAGGGCGGGGAACTGCTGCTGGTGTCCTTTGCCGTGACGGACTATACCTCCTCTATTCTGTGCAAGATCTTCTTCCGTTACAGGAACCGGTTCTCCAAGAAAAACGACGGCGAAGAAACACCGATTACGGATGAGGAACGCAAGGCGGTACAGGAAAAGGCGGAACGCATCAAAAACGGTATCAACGTGAAAATCCGCGGGGAATGTCTGTATGACAACTTCGCGCATGAATTGTCCGTTTCCGTGAAGGACATGGTGGAAATGGAGAAAATAGAGCGCGAGGATACGGCGGAAGAGAAACGCGTTGAACTGCATATGCATACGAATATGTCCACCATGGACGCGCTGACGGACGCGGGTGTGCTGGTAAACCGGGCCGCGAAGTGGGGGCATCCCGCTGTGGCGATCACGGATCACGGCGTGCTGCAGTCCTTCCCGGCGGCTTTCAAGGCTGCCAAGGGGAAAATCAAGCTGATCCCCGGCTGTGAAGGTTACCTGGTGGATGAGAAGGATATCGTATCCGACGCGGACGATCAACCGTTTGACCGGCCGATTGTTGTGCTTGACTTTGAAGCGACAGGACTGAGCACGGCAACGGCGAGGATCATTGAGATCGGCGCGGTGAAGCTGATCGGCGATACGGTGGCGGACAGCTTTGAGGAACTGGTGGACCCCGGTGAACCGCTGAAACAGAAGATTATCGAACTGACAGGGATCACCGATGTGAACCTGCGGGATAAAGAAAAAGCGGAGACAGTGCTGCCTCGGCTGATGGAGTTTATCGGGGACTGTCCGATCGCGGCGCATAACGCCTCATATGACGCGTCCCTGCTGCGCGCGGAACTGCGCAGAATCGGCATGATTTTTGACAGACCGGTGCTGGATACGCTGACCTATGCCAGAAAACTGTATCCGGATATGAAAAGCTTCAAACTGGGAGCGGTCTGCAAGCGGCTGGGTGTCAGCCTGAAAAACGCCCACCGGGCCGTGCATGACGCCACAGCGACGGCCCACTGCCTGAGTAAGATGTTTGAGGAAACGAAAGAACGTTTCCCGCAGACCGTGACCTACCGGGATCTGAATAAGAACCTGCGCGGAGGCGCCATCGGCGAAAGCTGGCATATCATCCTGCTGGCAAAGAGTCAGGAGGGCATGGTTAACCTGAACCGGCTGGTTTCCGTGAGTCATCTGGATTATTTCAGCAAAAGACCGCATATGCCGCGTGAGATGATCACCAAATACCGTGAGGGACTGATCATCGGCAGCGCGTGTGAAGCGGGTGAACTGTTCAGGGCTGTATGCGCCGGCGAGAGCCGCGAGCGCCTGAAGCAGATCGCGTCCTTTTATGACTATCTTGAAATACAGCCAACCGGCAATAACGCGTTCATGATCCGTGACGGGCAGGCGAAGGACGAGGAAGAACTGCGGGAAATGAACCGCGTGATTGTCAGCCTCGGCGAGGAAATGGGTCTGCCGGTCGCGGCGACGGGCGACGTGCATTTCCTGGACCCGCATGACGCGATCGGCCGGGCGATCATACAAGCGGGCATGGGATTCAATGACGCGGACAATCAGCCGCCGCTCTACTTTAAAACAACAAATGAAATGCTGGAGGACTTTGCCTATCTCGGTCCGGAAAAAGCGAAGGAGGTTGTGATCACCACACCGCGCGCCATCGCGGATCAGGTGGCTGACCTGCGCCTTTTCCCGAAGCATCCGAAGGGGGAGGATACCTTCCAGCCCTTCTGGCCGGACGCGGAGATGAATATACAGAACATGACGTGGTCCACGGCCAAGGAGCTGTACGGCGACCCGCTGCCGGATATTGTGCGCGCACGCCTGGAAAAGGAACTGAAGTCCATTGTGGGCTACGGATACTGCACGCTGTATAATATTGCCGAACGCCTTGTATCCAAATCACTGGAGGACGGGTATCTGGTGGGCAGCCGCGGCAGCGTCGGCTCCAGCCTTGTGGCGCGCATGTGCGGCATTACTGAGGTGAACGCGCTGCCGCCGCATTACAGATGCACACACTGCCATAAAGGCTTCTTTGATGTGGACAAGAGTAAATACCACGTGGGTGTGGACCTGCCGGACAAGGATTGCCCGGTGTGCGGAAAGAGACTCACAAAAGACGGCTTTGATATTCCGTTTGAAGTGTTCCTGGGCTTCGAGGGTGACAAGGTGCCCGATATTGACCTGAACTTCAGCGGTGAATATCAGAACAAGGCGCACCACTATGTGGAGGAGCTTTTCGGTCACGATCACGTGTTCCGCGCGGGCACGATTTCCGGTGTGGCGGACAAAACGGCATACGGGTATGCCCTGAAGTATCTGGAAGAACGCAAGATTCAGGCGGGTAACGCGGAAAAGGAACGCCTTGCCGCGGAGTGCACGGGCGTTAAGCGGACAACCGGCCAGCATCCCGGCGGCATGGTGGTTGTGCCGAAGGAATATGAAATTTATCAGTTCACCGCCGTGCAGCATCCGGCTGACGACCTTGAAAGCGACTTTACAACCACGCATTTTGACTTCAACTCCATGCATGACATCCTGGTGAAGCTGGACTGCCTCGGACACGATGACCCCACCATGATGCATATGCTGGAAGAACTGACAGGCATCAACTTCCGCGATGTGCCGCTGGATGACCAGCCGGTGCGCAGCCTGTTCACCAGCCCCATGGCGCTGGGCGTGACGGAGGAGGATATCCTGTGCAACACCGGCACCTACGGTGTGCCGGAATTCGGCACGGCGTTCGTGCGCGGCATGCTGGATGAAACACGCCCCTGCATGATGGAGGAGCTGCTGCGTATTTCCGGCCTGAGCCACGGCACGGATGTATGGTTGGATAACGCGCAGGCGATTATTGCCAGCGGTGTGGCCACACTGAGTGAGTGTGTGTGCTGCCGTGACGATATCATGAATTACCTGATGGATAAAGGCGTGGCACCCAAGCTGAGCTTCACGACCATGGAAAGCGTGCGTAAAGGCAAAGGCCTCAAGCCTGAAATGGAAGAGGCGATGCTGAATGCCAATGTGCCGGACTGGTTTATTGAAAGCTGCAAAAAGATCAAGTACATGTTCCCGAAGGGGCACGCGGTGGCGTATGTGACCATGAGCCTGCGCGTGGCGTGGTACAAGGTGCACCGTCCGGCGGCGTACTACTGCGCGTATTTCACGATCCGCGGTGACGGCTTTGACGCGTCCACCATGCTTGTATCCCCGGAAACCTGCAGGGAGAAACTGAAGGCAATCCGCGAGATGGATAAGCCTTCCGCCAAGGACAAGGAACAGGCGACATCACTGGAGCTGGTGCTGGAGATGAACATGCGCGGCATTAAGTTCCTGCCTGTGGATCTGTACAGAAGCGATGTGAAGAAATTTATTATTGAGGACGGAAACCTGCGCTGTCCGTTCACCAGCCTGAGCGGACTCGGAGAAAGCGCCGCGCTTCCGATTGTCGCGGCCCGGAAGGACGGCCCCTTCCTGAGCATTGAGGATCTGCAGCAACGCGCGAAGGTCGGCGCCGGCACGATTGATCTGCTGAGAACGCACGGGTCGCTGGACGGAATGAGTGAAACGAGCCAGATCAGCATGTTCTGACACGATTGACGGGTAAAAGAAAACAGCCTCTGTTTTTCACTTTGTCTGTGAAAACAGAGGCTGTTTTTTACTGTCAGTGAGTTGAATCAGCTGTGAGCAGGGCGTATGCCAGGAAGCCGGCGCATGTCGCGAAGGCGGCGCCTGTTGTACAAATGCCGGTATCTTCATGCACGCTCTCACAGGCGATGCCGTTGTCCATCACGGTATGCTCCAGATGCTCCTTCGCTTTTTCGCCGTAACCGCACAGCAGACTGTTGCAGACGGACAGAATCCACGGATGCGGCGCGTGCTTGCATCCGATTTCCGCGATCCTGTGTCCGGCGAATGAAAGGGCGTAGGTTTCGCTGCGGATGTGGGCAACCGTATTGCGCCATACGGGATCCTCCGGATCGCAGAAGCCGTAGAACGGCAGCAGCTGCAGGCTGCCCGGAGGTTCATCATAGATATCGCTGTGCCCGTTCAGGTCTGTTGACCAGGCAAACATCGGTCCATCCGGTCCGTTGATGACGCAATCGCCGTAAACCGCGCCGCGTACGCGGCCGGCCTTCTCTTTCAGATCCTCCCGGCCCAGCAGGACGGACAGCCTGCTGAAAACGTACCAGACCAGAACATTGTCATAGGTAAGATAGGGATAATTGCGCAGGTCATCCGTCGGCTGCAGGAAGGTGGCGTACAGATCACGGGACGGATGCTTCACATTTTCCAGTGACAGGAGAATACGGCTGACCGCGCCGGAAACCTCCGGATCGGACAGAATGCCCGAATCGCCTGTTTTCTGAATATATCTGTCAAGCGCGATAACCGGGGCACACAGTTCATCCAGCTCAAAACCGGGTTCCAGAACCGTGCCGTCGATAAAGCGGCTGTGTATGCCGAAATTGCGTGACTGACGGTGAAATACGGAACGAAGCAGTTCACCGGCATAGACCGGATCGGTCTGAAGAATCGCGGGGAAGGCCCAGAGAAGACTGTCCCTGTCCCAATAGGCGGCGGATACATAGTAGCGCGGACTGCGGGAAGTGACCATGCACAGTTCCTCTGTATCAACTGTTCTTCCCGAGGCAAAGAAAAAGCAGAAGAAGAGGTTGGTATTCAGCGTTTCCTCCAGACGCGGGGAGGACAGACGCCTTACGCGGCGGGCAAGCCAGTTTTCGCTGCGGCGGAGCAGAACATCATATCCCTGACGGAGCATTTCCTTGGCTGAAGTGCAGGCGGCGACCTCTTCATATCCGATACCGAAGCAGATATCCAGCGCTGTTTTCTCACCGGGCCGCAGCAGGACCGACTTGCCGATATCATAGGAGAAGCCGTCTGTTTTCCAGTCAGCGCCCTGATCGATTTCACTGAAGGGCTGATTGTCTGAGACAATGGGCGCGAACGCGAACAGCGGCAACAACTGTTTCTGCTGAAAAACGAACATATGATTCCAGCCGGATTCCTTTACAAAACGGCCGGTATCCATCGGCAGACTTTCATTGACACGGTGGTTGGTTCCGGCCCAGTCCCCGTCAGCGCCGATCCGGACGGAAAGCACGGAGCCGGTGATGTTTTCCGCCGTCAGACGCAGGACGAATCCACGTTCACCCGGCGGTGTCAGATAGGTGCAGGTAAACCGAGCGTGCGCGTCAGCGACTGTCATGGCGGGAATCCAGTAATATTTCCGATCCCAGCTGATTCTGCCCGAAACCGGTTCGCCGTCAACCGTAAAGTATGGACGGATCAGCGCTTTACCGCCGAATATTTCCAGCATGCCTTTGGCCTGCATATACAGGAATGTCAGATTTTGCACGGCCCCGTTATCCGTGTCGATCTGCGGCAATGAAACATATTCGTTTCCGGTTACCTGATACATGGCGAAAACCTCCGTAAAGCAGAATGGCGGGGGAAGGAGAATGATTCCTTCCCCCGCCGGACGGACATATTATAACAGATTTGCGTCTTCCAGTTCAGCCTGAATTGCGTCCAGAGCTTCCTGAGCGGTCATTTCGTTCAGCTCCAGCGTGCTGAGAATATTGTTGATGATTTCGGAAGCGGCTCCGGATTCCTTCAGAGCGGGCGGAGCGGCAGCGAAATCCATGCTGTCAAACACGGCTGCACGGTTGGCCGGAGGAGTGACCTCGAGATACTGAGCCAGCTTGTTCTGGTCGGCGACGGTGGGCAGTTCCCAGCTGGCGTCCAGACGGAGCTGAACGATGTCAGGATCGGAACCCATGGCGTCGATGAACTTCGCGGCGGCTTCCTTTTTGTCACTGTCGGGGGATACGCAGTTCACGTTGGCGAAGAAGAAGGTGCTGGGTGTCGCATAGCCGGGCTCGACAACGATGTCCCAGTCAAAGGCGCACTTCTCGGCAAAAGTGGAGAAGCCCCAGATACCGGTGATGATCATACCGAGCTTACCTTCGCAGAACAGGTCCCAGTCACCGCGACCGGCCATTTCTTCGGAGGTGGGCATGACATGGTTTTCACCGCGGACGCGGCTGATCATGGCATCCAGAACGGCAACGTTCTCGGGGCTGTTCACTGTGAAAGCGGTGTAATCGTCATTCAGCAGGCTGCCGCCGTTGCCCTTGACGGACTTGTAGAACTCATTGTAGGTGATGGGCTGATAGTAGCCCCAGATGTCGTCGCCAAGCGCTTTGATGGCTTCGGCGGCCTTCTGCGCGTCGGCCCAGGTCCAGTCGGCAGTGGGGTAGGCGATGCCGGCCTGATCAAACAGGGCCTTGTTGTAGAACAGCACGCAGGTGGAGAAGCTCATGGGAACCGCGTACAGCTTTCCGTCGGAAGAAACGGCGTTCAGGGTTCCCTCGGAGTAGTTGGCGGTGTCAACCAGACCGGTCAGATCGGCACAGGCACCGCGCAGCATGTACGCGAGGTAGTTTTCCATGTTCATTTCGAAGCAGTCGGTCGCGTTGTTGCCGCCGACTGTGGTGGCCAGCTTGGTGAAGTAATCATCAAAACCGGTGATCTGAAGATCAACTTTGATATCGGGGTTCTTGGCTTCAAAGGCTTCGATCATCTTTTTGAGGGTTTCTTCCTGCGCGCCGGCGCCGGAGAAGTGGGCGTAGGTAATGGTAACCGGATCCGCGACGGCGGTATAAACGGCCGTCAGGACCAAAACCAGAGACAGGACGAGCGCGATGAGTTTTTTCATGGGGATACCTCCTTTTATATTTTGCAACGCGTTTTACGCGCAATGCACATTATTTCAGCCCGCCGAGCGCAATGCCGGCGTCAACTTTCCGCTGAGAAACCAGATAAACGATCAGAACCGGGATAATCGTAAGCACGGCGCCGGCCATCAGAACATGCTCATTGTTCTTATAGATGCCGTTCATGCTGCCGAGAACAACCTGCAGGGTCTGTTTGTCGTTGCTTGTAAGCACGATCAGCGGCCACAGATAGCTGTTCCAGCTGCCCATGAACGCGAGCAGCGTCATGGTTGCCAGCGTCGGGGCTACCATCGGCAACGCGATTCTGAAGAAAATCCTGATCATGGACGCGCCGTCCAGCAGCGCGGATTCAAGATAACTGTCATTGAGTGTCAGCAGGCTCTGGCGCATCAGAAAAACACCGAACGCGTTTGACAGGGACGGCAGAATCAGCCCCGTGTATGTATCCAGCAGACCGAGCACACGCAGAATCACGTAGTTCGGGACCATGGTGACCGTGCCGGGAATCATCATGGTGGCCAGGTACAGACCGAAAAGCTTGTCGGAACCGCGGAACGGCATTTTGGTGAAGACAAACGCGGCCATGGAAGCGCTCAGCACCTGAACCACCGTGCAGGCGATCGCGAGAAACAGACTGTTGGAAACGGACCGTGTAAATGAGAAATTCTGCATATTGAAGACTTTTTCATAGCCTTCAAGCGTCGGCCGTTCGGGAATCCACCTGATCGGAACGGTCCGGATCGCCTCACTGCCCTTGAAGGATGATGACAGCATCCAGACAAAGGGGAGTACGGTGATCAGCGCCATCAGAATCAGGGCGAGATAGAAACCGGCTTTTCCGGTGATTTGCCTGAGTAGCTTCTTTTTACGCATCATAATTCACCCACTTTTTCTGGAGCCGGAACTGGATCACGGTCAAAACGAAAATCATGATGAACAGGAGCCAGGAGTAAGCGGAAGCCATCCCCATTTTGTATTGCTTGAAGGCGTACTTATAGATCCGCTCAAGGAATACCGAAGTCGCTCCGCCGGGACCGCCGTTTGTCATGATCAGCACAGAATCAAAAACCTGCAGTCCGTAGATGACATTGATGACGATCAGCAGGAAAAGCGTGGGCGACAGCAGGGGCAGGGTGATACTCCTGAACCTGCGCCAGGATGAGGCCCCGTCAATGGAAGCCGCCTCATAGTAGGTCGGATCGATGGATTTCAGCGCGGCCAGCACCATCAGCGCGTAATAGCCGGTGTCCTTCCATACGGCCGCGATCACCACGCCGGGCATTGCCCAGTCCGGACTGTTCAGCCAGGAGGGTCCTGTGATGCCGACGGCGGCAAGAAGCTGATTCAACAGACCGTACTTACCGCTCAGAACCCATGTCCACACAACAGCGGCCGCTACCCAGGATGTGATGACCGGTGTGTAGAAAACCGCGCGGAAGATGCCGCGGCCCCTGAAGGATTTGTTCAGGATCAGTGCCTCGGACACGGAAGTGATGAGAATCAGCGGCAGATACAGGCCGAGATAGGTCAGCGTGTGAACCAGAACTTTCGGGAATTCCCTGCCGGTCAGAATCCGTTCAAAATTGCGGAATCCGATGTATGTCATATTTCCTTCCAGCAGGTCATAATCCATAAAGGAATAAACCAGCGATGATATCATAGGAATCAGGCAGAATACGATCAGCCCGATCATGGACGGAGCGAGAAACAGAATTGTCGTTCTTCTGCGCCCCGCGGTATTCGGCAGATACATTTCCTCACTCCCTCGTAACTGAAGATTCATTTTCGGTGATTTTTACCCGCCAGCGTTCCCCGCGGTATCTGACGGTGAAGGAGATACCGTGCACGGAAGGCGGAAGCATCGGCTTTACCGCCGGAATGCCGCCGTTATCCCACAGACCGGCCGCGCCGCAGACAACCGCCTGCCAGGCGGCACCCAGCGCGGCCATATGAATGCCTTCACGCCCGGTGTTGCCCATCAGGTCTTTCAGATCCAGCAGCAGTGCCTTTTCCAGATAGGTTTCGCCCTTTGCCCACAACCCCGTCTGCAGGGCGAGCTCCGCGTGGATTCCCCAGCTGAGTGTGGAATCGTGCAGGGTGATGGGTTCATAGGCTTCAAATACGTTTCGCTTTTCCTCATCTGAAAAATCATACGGGAACAGCGTCATAAGCAGCACGAGATCAGCCTGCTTGAGCACCCTGTAGCGCTGAAGCCGGTCAAAACAGATTTCGTGATAGACCGGGACATCGGAATTCGGACGTTCCAGCGGCGGCAGACGGTCCAGTGTTTCATCCTGCAGGTAAAGCCGCCTTTCCGGATCGTACAGAATCGCGATATGATCACGGACAAAAGCCAGTTCCTTACGCTCATCATCCGGCATGGAGGCGTATTTCAGCGCCAGGTCGATATTGTGGCGCGCCATGTAATTGGTGTACGTGTTGTTTACAGCCGCGCCGCAGTATTCATCGGGTCCTTTGACGAAGAAGCTGCTGTATTGGGCTTTGCCGGGCTCCCATGTCAGCCGGCTTTTCCAGTAGCGGGCCGTTTCCAGCATGAGCTCCGATATATCCTTTCCGAATCCGGCATCTCCGGTTACGGCGGTATACCGGTCAGCCGCGTACGCGATATCCGCGGTGATATGCACTTCACAAAGACCGATATCCCAGCTTTCGCATTGCTCTGAACCGTCGGAGGAACACATCCAGGGATATCTGGCACCTTCGAGATTCTGCCTGCGGGCCAGCGCCTTCGCGTCAGACAGCCGGTTGACCCTGTACAGCAGCAGGTTGCGCGCCGCTTCGGGCCTTGTCCACATATAGAAGGGGAACAGAAAGATTTCCGTATCCCAGAAAGTGTTGCCTTTATAGCGGCCGTGGGTCAGCCCGCGGGCGCCGATCGACACATCGGAACGTGAGGACGCGTTGTTGGAAAGCATCTGGAAAATGTTGTAACGCATCGCGCCCTGCAGTTCCGGATGATCCGAATCAATCACAATATCGCAGTCATCCCACAGACGGGACCAGGCTTTTTCGTGTTCAGCCCAGGGATCGCAGGCATCCGCGTTCGCGGTCTCATTGCCGCACAGAACGCGGATCTGCTTTTCAACGGTCCATTCTTCTCCGACAGCGAGCTCCGCGGTAAGCGTTTCCGATACGGTATCGCCGATGATGACGTCGGCACGCGTGGAAAGGCTGTCCGTGAGACGCCAGCTGACGGACACGGGTTCATTTTCGGTGACGGTATGAAACATCATGTGACGCCCGTTGATTTCATCCGCCTGCAGCAGAATGACCTGATCGGTTGCCTGTATCATCTGGTCATCATGAACCGGCAGATTCGAAACGGTCGGATCCTCAATAACTTTAACGTTTAAGCAGGCGTTTTTTAACGCGGTGACCTTCAGCCTGACGCATATCAGCTGCGGGTCGGCCATGGAAACGATCCGCTGCGACAGAAAACGGAAACCGTCCGTCTCCCATTCCCATTCAGCGACGCCTTTTTTCATATCCAGCCTCTGCAGCACATGAACGGGTGTGTGACCGACGGGAATGACGGTCGTAACATCCGGAAGCTGAACCATGTCCGTGATGCCGGGCTTGATCGCGCTGAACAGCCCGGCTTTGAACACGGCATGATCCCGGGGACTTTTTTTGCATTGCCATCCCGCAAAACCGCGCAGGCCGATATACCCGTTTCCCGTAAAGAAAACGGACTCGCTGAAATCATCTACCTCCGAGTATCTTTCAATACACCATGGATGAATGACAACATTACCGGTCATGTTTTCACCCTCCTGAAAACAGGTATGGAATCGATCGGGCACGCGACTTTGATTTCCTGCCCGCCTGAGTACTTTTCACCGGTGAACCATGCTTCCCATTTTCCGCGGGGCAGCCACACCGTGCGACTGTCCGCCCCTTTTTCGGTAACCGGCGCGACCAGCAGTTCATGCCCCAGCATATACTCGTCATCCGTAAGCCACGAACGCGGATCATCCGGCCAGTCCAGACACAGATGCGCCATCATGGGCCTGCTTTCGCCGGCGCAACTTTGCGCCTCCCGCCACAGATACGGGCGCAGTGTTTCCCTCAGCTTCGCGTAGCCGGTGCTGATTTCAAGCAGCCGCGGGTCATTCCATTTCTCAGCCAGATTCCAGGGACTCCTGTCGTTGTTGTATCCTTCACCGGGCCCGCCGGAGAACTGACCGCCGCGCGGTTCCGAGTGCCACTGCATCACCGGACAGAAGCAGGCCATGGCCGTCGCACGGAGATACAGCTCCGGTTCCGGAACCGGACCGGCGAAACCGCCGATGTCAAAGCTCCAGAAAATTACGCCTGAGAGACCTGCCGTAATGCCGGCGGTCAACTGGGCCCGCAGTTCGCTCCATTCGCTTACCTGATCGCCGGCCCAGTGAATCGGCACGGTTTGGGCGCCGGTGTACCCGGCACGGCTGAAAATGACGCCGTTTACGTTGTTCCGTTTCAGGAAATCCGCGTATGCCTTTTCATAAAGCAACGGATACATGTTATGCGCGGCGGGACCGGATGTACCGTCATGGAGGAGGACACGGCGGTCAAACAGGAATTCGCCCCCGTCCGTCTTGAACCCCTCGATACCGATATCAAGCAGGTGTTTCCGCCTGTCAAACCACCAGGAAACCGCGTCCGGATTGGTAAAGTCCGGAAGCAGGCTGTTATGGAACCATCTTTCCGTGACGCGGTAGGGAATACCGTCCTCACGCTGTACGGCATAACCTTTCGCGATTGCTTCCGCCTCGTCACGCAACAGCCGCGGACCGGGATCGCCGTCCCATTCATACTTGATGACGGGAATCTGCCAGAGCACGGGATGCAGGCCTGCTTCGCGGATCCGTGCAACCGTCGCCTCCGGCGCCGGAAAGCGTTCGCTGTTCCAGATGTAGAATGTACGTTCATCACTCCACTGCTCCAGCACCATGACCGAAGCCGGATAGCCGTTTTCTTTCAACTGCCGGAGCTGCTCATCCACCTCAGCGTCACAGTTCCAGCCGTTGCCGCTGATCCAGACGCCGAAAGCCCATTCCGGCGGCAGCGCGCACTTGCCGGAGGTACGCAGAAAACCGGCCAGCATGTCCCGCGGTTTACCGAACAGAAAACAATCGGACCAGGGCGTGAAAGGCCCGGTTTCCCTGGTCAGCGAGAACGCGTTTTCATCAAAGACACAGGCAACGGATACCATTCCCGGGTCATACCAGCTCCAGCCTTTTTCGGTCATGAAAAAGGGAACGGGCAGATATGTCTGATCCCCCTGATGTGTAAAATGCTCAGTGACTGTGCCTGACGCGGAGCTACCTGCCTGATCGACCCGGTGGAACCTTTCACCGGTGCCCAGAACATGTCTGTTTGTCGTTTTCCAGTGCTCTGTGATCCTGACGATCCGGTTGTCCGAATCTCTGAGGAGCGTCAGCGAGGTCAGCGTCAGCACCGTTTTACCGCCGCGGGATACACACAGCAGACCGCCCGCGCCGGAAGAAACGGTACAGCCGTTTTTGGTGAAACTGTATGTACCCGGAATTGACGCTCCCGCGGAATGAATCTGCCGGTAGCGGATCTCAAGCGCGTCTTCCATGTCAACTGTAATCAGAAGATCCTCCCCGGCGAGCAACTCCCGGTTATCGCAGCCGTCTTCCGGAAGACAGGCCTGTATTACGGTCTGCACGGTGTGAACATCATAGGAATAAACCGGTGTTTCCTCATCCTGCGTGAAAAACTGATACCGGATCCGGGCCGGTGCCTCACGGCTGCCCGTGCGGAAAATATAGCAGTTGTTTTCGCGCCCGTCCGCCTGCAGGACTGATGTCTTTCCGTTTTCCGTGATACGGAGCGCCGGAGCGGAAGAAGAACCGTCCGCCCTGCAACGGAGGGTTACGGGTTCACCCGCCAGCGGCAGTTCCGGATAGCGGGCGAACCCGCAATCCTCGAAAGGTACCAGTTGTGTTTCCGTGTGTTTCAGCATATCTTTTCCTCAGTGCTTAAACGATTAAGTATTCACAAAAGAACAAACATGGGATTTATTACTTATATCCGGCGGACCGATTGCCGTTCAACGACACTGAGCGGAAGAATTTTCTCCTGCTTATCGGTGGCGCCGCTGATGGAATCCATGATAAACCGGATCGCGGTGACGCCTTTTTCGGCGATATCCTGATGGATTGTTGTCAGCCGCGGATTGCACATCTTTGCCAGAATACCGTCATCGAAGCCGATCACTGAAATATCATCAGGCACCCTGACGCCCAGATTGTGAAGCCCGCCGATCAGACCGACACCCATCACGTCCGCCGTGGCGAAAACAGCGGTTTCCCTGCAGCCTTTCGCGACCATTTCACGCGCGGCCTGCTCCGCGTATTCAAAGGAAATGGAACCGGTGTAAAGGTATTCATCGCGGACGGGCAGACCCGCGCTTTCCAAAGCGTCTTTATACCCCTGAAAGCGTTTATGCACAACGCCGTGCTCCTCAATCTGCCCGGAAAGGAAGGCGATATCGCGATGACCGCGGCTGAGCAGATACTCGGTTGCCATTCTGCCGCCGAGACGGTCGTCAATGCCGACGGTATGATATACCGGATCCTTTACATAGGTATCGATCAGCACAACAGGGATGGACAGGGAATGAAGCTCATCAAGCCATTCATTCGGATAGGCACCGACGATGATAATGCCGTCAACACCGCGGTTACGCGCGATGGTGATGTAGCTTTGCCCGTTATCGGGCGCGGACAGCAGAATATGGTAACCTTCACGGCGGGCTGAATATTCAATGGATGAAAGCAGATCGCCGTAGAAAGGGTTTGAGAACATGAATTCCTTGCCGGGCTCCGTTTGCGGGATTACAAGACCGATCAGATTGGTCTTTTTGCTTTTGAGGCTGGACGCGGCGGAATTGGGGATGTAATTGAGCTCCCTGACCGCTTTCAGCACCCGGGCACTGGTTTCGGGCGAGATTGTCTGGTCCGGTCGGGCATTAATGACATAGCTTACCGTAGCCGTGGAAACACCCGCGGCTTCAGCCACATCCTTAATGCTCACCCGTTTCATTGTACATACCCCGTATAAACACTATTTGTCTCATCGACTGCATTCTATCAACTTAAACGTTTAATGTCAATAGCTTTTTTAATCCGTGACATATTTCCCCGGCGAAAAGAAAACACCCTTCCGGCGGCCGGAGGGGTGTTGGTTTCACTGAAGGAATCAGATTTTCGCCTGATCGGGAATGTTTACCTTGTCGCCGACGTGAATCAGGCGGGGATTCGGGAACTGCTTGTTGTGCGCGTACAGGGTCTGCCACGGAATACCGATCTTATTGGCGATCCTGGCCAGACTGTCGCCCTTCACAACGGTGTAGGTCTTGTGCTTATTCCAGGTCAGCTTTTTGGGGTCCAGCTTGCCTGTGCCGCCGGCAACCTCATCCAGCATCTCGTCATTCAGTTCCAGCATTTCGTTATCCATCAGTCATTACTCCTTTCTATGCGGTTTTTACCGTTGAATACATTATACGTTCGGGAACGGCAGGGACGCAACAGCCTCGCAAAAATTATTTTGTCACAAACGCCTTGACCACATAACCGGTTGTACCGAGGGCTGTGCGGACCTTGTACCAGGCGTTGCTTTCGGCGATAACGGTCAGCACATCATCCTTGTGCAGATAGCGCAGGCAGACGGAATTGACGGTGGGTTCCGAACGCAGGTTGATATGCCCGTCCTCGCCCTTGCTGGGGGATACGGTGACCGTGAAGCGGCGCACATCCTCGAAGGTCTGGGGCAGCTCGGTCGGGTCCACGTCGGTCAGGAATTCGCTCATGACATAGCCCTTGAGGATCTCGCCGTCCACCTTGGCGGAGATCTTTGTCCAGCCGCTGCCGTCATCACTGATCAGGGTTACGGGTTTGCCCACACCGAGACGGGTGATGAGGGAACCCTCGGGCCGGGAACGCAGGTTCACGGTCAGACCGTTTTCGGTAACAATATAGTACTGTATAGCTTCATCATCACCGGCACAGGCACCGGTCAGGGGAACGAGAACAGACAGGGTGAGCATCAGAACTGCCAGAATCGCGGTAAACTTTTTCATTATGAATGCCTCCGTTTTTTATCTTGTTGCCTTCGTCAAAGCGTTCCCGCGCGCGGAACGCTCCGGTCCGGTTCCGGTGCACCGCCGGTGTGTCTGACGGCGGTGACACTTATTCAACGTTGCGGTAATGAAAAAGCTTCCCGGCAAAAAAAATAATTTTTCTGAAGTGTATCAGACCGAATAATTCCGTACGGCGAAGTCGCTCAGCTTTTCGGCGGAATTCCTTTCAAACGGAAAGACACGTCCAAATTCTTCCTTCAGGATCGAGAAAAACAGCCGGTTTTCAGCCCGGCTTTGCCGCATTTCCCGATGAATGCTTCATTCTCGTCTTAATATACACCACCAGCATCACAATGCTCAGCACCGTGCTGGCCGGAGCCGCGCAGCCGATGAGAAACAAATTCGTTCCCACCATTCCGGAAAACAGCCATGTAGCCGGTATTCTGCCCAGAAAGGTCGCAATCAGGTTCTGCGCCATGTTGAAGGTTGTCCTGCCGCAACCGTTCAGCAGGGCGGAAAGGTTGAACGCGACCGCCGTCAGCATGCCGTCAATGCTGTAGGCCTTCATATACAGGCCGGCCATCCCGATCACTTCTGTGTCATCTGTAAACAGGGACGGCAGGAAGGCCGGGAACAGCAGGCAGATCAGAAAACAGACCGCTTCGATCGCAAAACTGATCCCGATCGCGTATCCCACGGCTTTATTCGCCCGGTCCATCTTATCCGCACCGAAGTTCTGCGCGACCACCACGGCCACCGATGCGGAGAAGGCGGATTGCGGCATAAACATGAACCCGACGATCTTGTCCCCGATGCCCATGGCCGCGCTGGCGCTGAGTCCCATCGAGTTGATAATCGCCGTGATGAACATGAAACTGATATTAATCAGCACACTCTGGATCCCCATCGGAATGCCGACCTTGAAGATCTGTGCCGTTACGGGCGCGCTGAAACGGATGTCCTTCCTGCCGAACGGGAAGGACATGCCTTTTTTCATGATGAATACCAGGCCGAATACAAAGCTGACGCCCTGCGCCGCTACCGTGGCAATCGCCACACCCGCGACACCCATGCCCAGTACGCCGGTCAGCAGCAGATCACCCGCGATGTTGATTCCGCAGGCAACCGCCACAAAAATCAACGGGCTTGTGCTGTCGCCCATAGCTCTCAGCAGTGCACAAACGATGTTATATCCAATGATCAGCGGGATCCCCAGACTGCAGATCCGCATATAGACCGTTGCTTCCGCCATCGCTTCCTGCGGTACATTCAGCCATCCCAGAAAGACCGGGGAGAAAGTCGCCGACAGCCCCGCCAGCAGCAGGCTGACCGCCGCAAAGTCAATAATCAGGTTACCGACCAGCCCGGCCGCCTGCCGGGCATTCTTCGCGCCGATGCTCTGGCTGACCAGTACCGTTCCGCCCGCGGACAGACCGATTGCCAGGAAGGTGAACAGCGACAGCAGCTGCGCTCCGCAGGCCACCGCCGATACGCCGGAAGTCGCTCCGTAATTGCCGATGACCAGCGTATCCACCGTTCCGTAAAGCGTTTGAAGCAGGTTGGAAAGCAAAAACGGTACCGTAAAGGCCAACAGTCCGGAAAGGATTGGTCCTTCCGTCAGGTTATTCCGGTCCTTTTTTGTTTTCCCCGGGTTTTCCTGTGGCTTTTCAATCATCTCACTCAAGGTATTTCCCTCCATACCTGCCGATTATATCATTTTCCCTTCAGGATTTCACCCCCGAAGCATTTCTCCCTTCCCGATTGCTTTCGCGGCATTTCGGCCCGATGACGGGGATTTGCGTCCGATCGATCCGTCAGGCTGAAGATACCGTTATAAATGACCTGATTTTTCTGATTTCCGGAATCCTGTGAAGAACCCGGTCATTCCTCAGCTCAGCCGTATCTGTGGAAATTATCCTTCATCTGCTTGCTGGCGGTGAGAATCACCTTGTTCAGCACTTCCGTCATTTTCTTTCTGAACATATCGCAGATTTTTTCGTTTGCCTCGTCACAGAGCGTGAAATCCCCCGCGGATGCCATTTTTTCATCATAGAGGTTGAGCAGACGGTGGCTTTCCGCTGCCGTATGCTTCTGGAAGGATTCAATATCTTCAATGCAGAGGGCGAAATGGGGATCCGCCATCGCCGCCAGAATACGGCAGGACCAGTAATAGTTACCGGTTGATACATCCGATGTGACATTGTTCAGGTACTCCGGCACCCTGCCGGCGGATGTATAGACGGGGATTACATTGTTGTATATGGCCGCGCCGAAGCAGACCCACTGTATGCCTTTCAGCGCTTCCGGCATATAGCCCCTGATCTGCAGGATGGCGGTATGCCCGGTTGTGCTGACCGCGATGCTGCGGTATTTGCCTCTTTGTTCATCCTTTCCGTAAGGATCAAAGGGCGTTCCCTGCATATGGGAGGAAAGAACGTATTTGATATCCTCAACGGTCACCTTGCGCTCCGGCGCGAAGGTCCAGGGAATATTGTCGCTTTCAGGCGTGAAGTCCGCGTGCTCGCCTTCCCAGCAATAGCGCGTCGGGAGGAAATACCGGCCCATGAACCAGCTTCTCGGCGTATTGTAGGCATGATCGGTATCGTCCCTGGAGCCGAAGACGATTCGCGGGCTGAATCTGCCGTCTGTACTGCGGTCAAGATGATTCTTTTCCACGAACTCCTTCAGGTCGGCACTGCACAGATATTCCTTCTGCGCGCCGAAAGCGTCGTTAAAGTCAAAATAATCTATGCCGAGCTGGTTGGGCATGATGACGATGTTTTCATCCTTCACCTTTCTTGCCATCCAGTGATGACCGCCGATGGTTTCCAGCCACCATACCTCGTTTTCATCGTTAAAGCCGATGCCGTTCATCTCATAGGTACCGTATTTCTCCAGCAGGCTGCCGAGACGCAGTACGCCTTCACGGGCGGTATGCACGTAGGGAAGAACGATGCATACAAAATCCTCTTCGCCGATGCCGCCGGGAATTTCGGCATCGCCTTCCTTTTCGGGCTTTTGCAGCTGTACAAGCGGATCGGCCCCGAGCACAAGGGCGTTGGATGTGATGGTTTCCGTCGCCGTCATGCCGACATTGCAGGCATTGATGCCGGAACCGTACCATACGCCCTCCTCTTTGATGATGTTCGGGCAGGCGGTATACTGCATGGGATCATCCGGCAGGTCAAATTCCAGATGGGAAGTCATGGTTTTATAATGCCTGGGCTGCTGCTCCGGCAGGATGACCGCCATCTTTTTGACATGGTAGTAATAATCCTCATTTCTGGCGATCATGGTGGAGCCGTCATAGGTTGCCTTTTTGCCGGCGAGAATGGTGGTACACGGCATTTCTATGTCATCCCTTTCTGTTATTGCGGAACATTATCGCGTCGGAAATCATTCTATCATGAATCGGGCGAATAATAAACAGTGTACTGTTTCTTACGGTTCAGCGCTGTTTTTTGTTGCAATCCGCGCGCATGTACTGTAATATGTTAATACAGAAATAACTTCCACCCGGCAGATAATCCGTCGGGAGAAAGTACGGGTTCAGCCACAACGTATTTCGGGCTGAGGATCAGCCGGAAAAGACGGATCTGAGGTGACAGGCATGGGAGATCTGTTTGACAGAAGTGTTCACCCCTTATACGCGGTTATGGCTTTTGTAAGCGGGCTGATCGCGCTGCTGATGCTGATATCGGGTCTGCGTAAAAGAAAGAATATAGGTAACAACCACAAGGCGATTTTCCTGTGGGTGATCTTTTTCTGTGTACAGGACGGGATATGGGGCCTGTTCGCGTCACATATATTCCGCAGTGATACAGCCCTTTTTCTGACATCGGTTGTTTTCCATTTTTCCGCGGCGCTGTCCGCTTTCGCGTGGACGTTCTATTTTCTGTCCCGGATTGAAATCCCGGTCTTCCAAAGGAAAATATATCATACTGTTTCCGGTATTCTGCTGGTGATTCAGACCGGGCTGATCATTGCCAATTTCTTTGACCGCTTCATGTTCTTTGTTGATGAAGAAGGCCGGTATCAGACAACAGACGCCAGAGCGATTCTGTTTTACCTGCAATTCGCGACCTATATCATTATCGGTATCGTGTCTTTTCTGGGATCGGCCAGGGAACGCGGGGAAAGCCTGACGGCGATCTTTTTTGTCAACCTGTCCCCGCTGTTTTTCAGCGTTTTCCAGTTGATTTATCCGGACGCGCCGGCGGACTCGATCGGCTTTTCCATCGGGTGCGTTATTATTGAGCTGTTCCTTTCCAGAGGCTTCACGGAACAGGTATATACGCTCGAACAGATGCAGCAGCGGCTGGAAGAAACCGTAGCCGCGCAGACGGAACAGCTCCGCCTGCAGAACGGGGAGCTGATCAGCAAGGCTGAGCAGCTGCGGGAAAGCAAGCTGCGGGTGATTGATATTTTAGGTTCCGTGGTGGAGGACCGCAGCCTGGAGAGCGGCATGCATATCAGGCGGGTTAAGGAATATACCCGGATTCTGGCTGAAAATGTAATGGAGCAATATCCGGAGTACGGCCTGACTCCGGAGATGATTCAGATTATGACAACTGTAAGCGCGCTGCATGATGTGGGCAAAATTTCCGTGCCGGACAGCATTCTGATGAAGCCCGGGCGGCTGACCGATGAAGAGTTTGCGATTATGAAGACGCATACCGTGCGCGGCTGTGAAGTGCTGGACCATCTGGAAGGCGTATGGGAAGATAATTATGAGCAGATGTGTTACGATATCTGCCGTTATCATCATGAACGCTTTGACGGACGAGGTTATCCGGACGGACTTAAGGGTGATGATATTCCCATCAGCGCGCAGATAGTTGCCGTGGCGGATGTTTATGACGCGCTGGTCAGCGAGCGCTGTTACAAGAAGCCGTATCCGCCGGATAAAGCATATGATATGATCCGCGGCGGGGAGTGCGGCAGCTTCAACTCGAAAATTACGCGCTGCTTTGAACTGTGCCGTGATATGTTTGAACAGGTGTCGGAAATGTCGGTTCCGGGTGAAAAAGAATAACCGGGTTTTCGTAAACAGCAACGTTTTTGCAACACAAGGGGTGCTATGATGCACACGTACCGGGGAAAACCCGGGAGAATAAACAAAAGACAAAGGAGATTATCAGCAATGAAGAAAATAGTATCTATACTGACAGTGATCGCGCTGATCGCGGCGCTGGCCTGCACATCCGTATTCGCCGAGGAAACCGCGCCCGTGGAACTGGGTATCAATGACGCGGAATCCTTCGATTTCGAAAACGGGAATTTCGAAGCGGTTGCCTGCGACGGAAGCATCCATGCCAAGATCTACGTGAACAACACATGGACCGCGGACACATCCGTACCCGCCGGAATGGCCATCTGGATGAAGGAAAACCCGGAGATTCAGCTTGACAATGACTGCGACTCACAGACGATGAACCTGGTCTGTTCTCCGGTCGATTCCGAAAGCTATGACGGCGCCGCTACCGTGGAAGAAATGGCAAAGTATATTGATACCCACGAAGAGATGAAGGTACAATATGAAATCTGCACCATCAACGGCATCAAAGCCATGGTTTTCAACAGCATCGGCAAATACCAGATCGGTGCGTACTACGAACTGCCCGAAGGCCTGTTCTTCTTAGCCGTGGACGGCATCACCAACGAGGATCTTGAAAACGAAGCGGTACTGACCGTGTGCTCCCTGACAACTGAAGAGTAAACCAATGCATATCGGAAAAGCCGCGCCGGATGGCGCGGCCTTTTCCTTTGGATGAAAACTGACGGCGGACCGGATTCCGCGCGGGCATGAGCGCAGACTGCCGCTGTAAGCGGGTGACGTGTTTTGTGTTCCGACAGAGAAGTTTATCTGTTTTCACGCATGATAAAGAAGAATTTGCGCTGATCCTCATTTGAAACGGTCCTGACCGGTTTCAGCTGACCTGCGGATTTGCCTTTGGCAATCTGCAGTTCCCGCCAGAGAAACGTTGTTTCGGGCTGCAGCCAGCAGGCTTTCGCACGGCGCATGGAATGATCCCTGATACATTCCTCATACACAGGGTTGGCTTCACAGGTAAACCGGTCGACGGTTTCAGCAAGCAGCTCTTCGGAGATGCCGTCCACGGGGAACGGAGGCTGGATGAGAAAGGTGTATCCGGGAGGTGTGGAGGCGGCGTCCGGGTATACTGTATAGTCGGAAAGTTCAAAGCCAAGCGCTTCCGCGGTCTTTTCCACGGCCTGCTGGAGCGCTTTTTCCGTCGTCTTTTCACAGGCCAGATTGATATTCTTATCCACACGGTACATAAAGCGCACCCTCGGTGTTTTTTCACAGAACCCGGTTACCAGGAGCGCGTCACTCATGCGATAACGGTAGAAGCCGCAAAGGTTGGTAATGATCAGTTCATAGATTCTGCCTGTTTCAAGTTTATCAATGGATACGCATTTTGAAAAATCATCGTTCGCGTCCACCGGCAGGAATTCCATGAACGCGCTGCCGGGTACAAGAACCGCGTCTTCACTTTCCGGCTCAACCGGCACAGACCAGAGTCCCTCAGAGGAGGTCACGCCGCTGAGAACGAATTTCACGCTCTCATCGGCATACATCCTGCGAATGGTATTGGCATACACGGAGAAACCGTCTCCACCCACGCCGAAAATAAACCGCATATTCGGCCATACCGCTTTTACAAACGGGAAATCACTCCCGTTTTTAAAGATTTCGCGGAGCTCCGCGGCACGCTCCGGCATAGGACTGATCTTCCTGAGCAGGGACGCTCTGACTTCAGCGGGAAGATCAACACGCTCATCGATTGTGCCGGTCTCAATGTCATGGATGAGCATCCGGTAATTTTCAGCGATGTAATGAAGATACTGCACTACCATGATATAGAATCCGGAAATGATACCGGTAACACCGCCGTCAGCAAGCGCGAACCTGGTATGAATATATTTCGTATCGGTTCCGAGATCCGGTATGGTCGCTTCAACCGGAGAGGTATACACCGCGCGGAGCATCGCGTCAACACCGTCACGGCCGCCCTGCACATATTCCGCCATCTTGGAGGACGCGTCGCCGATGGTGATCCCGGAAGGCGCGGTACGGTATTTGCCTTGCGCGGTGCAGAAAATATGCCCTTTCATCCATTCATCGCCGAAGTTTTCCGCGAAAAAAGCGTCCATATAGTGTTTGTTGTACTTCAAAAAGACCTGCGTCTGTTTATCCGTCATGGGAATAAGCTTCGGTTTGCCGACTGTGCCGGAGGTTTCATTCATATGAGTGAACGGATACGCTGTCAGAATATTCCGTTCCCCGTTGAGCATACGGTCAATATCCCCGGCAATGTCATTGTAGGTAATCACGGGAACCTTTTCTTTATACTCTTCATAACTCGTGATATGTTCAAAATCATACCGGCGGCCGTATTCGGTATCCCGGTTATCCCGCAGAATTCCAAGCAGCAGCCGTTCGTTCACGGCGAACGGATCACGGCACTCCGCCCTGAAATTTTCATAATCCGGTTGCGCCTGCGCGACATTCGCCTGATTGATTTTATAGGTCATTCCGTTGTCCTGCATGGTTGGTCTCCTTTCAGATTTCAATATTCAGGCTGTTGATATCAAGCGTATCGAAATACTCCGTTTTTCGCGCCATTTCACAAATGAGCTTTATGCCGATGTATGAAAAGGCGTCCGGTGTTTCTTCCGCCAGAATGTTTGCCGGATCAAAACGCCTGTTGTCCGCGAGAACGGACAGGGGATTGAAGCGCCTTCCGTTGTCCCGGACATTTATGCTCCAGCCGTCCTTTTTCCTGAGTACACGTACCTCGACTCTCTCATCTTTGCCTGTATTGTTTTTCAGAATATAGTTTCCGATTTCCTCCGCGGAAAGTGAAAGCACATAGGCTGTTCTTCCGCAGGCCCCGTTTTTCAGGCAGAACTGACGCACCTGTTCGGAAACCTCCGTCATCGTCATCCGGTCCCGGGCAACTCCGTCAAACCGATTCAGGATATCCTCCGTCAGTTTCAGCGGGATAAACATAGCCCGGTCAATGAGGCTGCTTCCCTTCGGTGTCCTGATCAGCGTCAGGACGGTCAGAAACAGGAGCGTCACCGTTTCCCCGAACAGGAAGGAGAGCCAGATGCCGTTGATGCCGATGATTCCGCTCAGAAGGAACGTGCCGAGTACCGTAAAGAGAAAGCTGTTGCAGAAAACATAAATATAGGAGAGCAGGGAGAAGTGCATCGCCTGGTAGTAAAGACGCAGCGTTACATTGACGGAATAGCCGATCATGGACAGACAGAAAAGCCTGAATCCTGTTACTGCCAGCGGAAGGAGATCCGGATCAGTGGTGAACACCGGCATGAGCACTCCCGCGCCTGTGAATAATACCGCGCAGAGAATCGCGTCATATAGCACTGCCGTAAACAGCGCCGTACGTACAAGCTCACGGATCGCCCGTTCATCCCCGTCACCCGCGAAAACACCTGTAAGCATCGAGACATCGGAACCGATGCCGCTGCCTAACGCCATGCAAAGGTTCGCGGCGGACATGATGACGGTAAAGGCCGCGACGGCATTCGCATCGGCAATGGCCAGCAGGCGGCTGTTCAGTATGAGCAGAAGCAGGCTTCTGCACCCTTGCTGCAGGGCGTTGGGAAGACCGCAGGACAGCATAGTACCGATACAGGCGGGATTGATGTGCTTAAAAGAAAGTTGAAGTGAGTTTCCTTTTTTCAGAAGCCCCGGCAGTATCATTGCCAGTGCCGCGTAATAACTGACGGTCGTAGCGAGCGCCATACCGAAAAGACCGCCCCTGAACACAAACCCGACCAGAAGATCGCCGGTGATATTCACGAGCGTCATCGTGATGACAGCAAGCATAACGAGTTTTCTTCTGCCCTCTATCTGCATGACAGGAAAAAGCACGGTGAGTAAAAAAAGCGCGGGAGCGCAGAGTGAAAAGCCCCGCAGATAGTCCGCGGTCATCACGGCAAGGGTTCCGCCCGCTCCGAGAAAGGCGGCAATCTCATTCGCGAAAACGAACACACTGCCGGTAATGAGCAGAGAAAACACGAGCGCAAACGCGAGACACGCTGAAAGCGCTTCGGAAGCTTCCTTAATTTTCCGGGCTCCGAACAGTCTTCCGATCAGCATGGATGTACCGAGCTCGCATACGCCGGAACAGGCCACAAAGATCGTTACCGCGGGTGCCGCCAATCCGAAAGCAGCCATTGCCTCTGTGCCGAGGCAGCTGCATGTGACGGCTCCGTCCACTACCATTCCTATAACGCCCACGATGCCGGCTACGACCTGTATCAGAAGGGCGTTCCGGAAAGCCTTTTTGACCATTGTTTCTCCTTCTTTTGATATGTTCCTGATTTTCATATAACAGCATTTCCGCTAATTACTTCTTTTATTATATCATTTATGCATCCGCCGGTCAAACTGAGTACGTTTTTTCGGTTGTGTATTGAATATTGCCGCGTATCGGGAGCCGGCCGCGCCGGAAGGCGCGGCTTTTGTTATTTGCGGAGGATTGACAGACGAACGTGCGGAAAGTAGAATAGATACAGCACCGGAAAAATGAACATACGAAATGAAAACGGAGGAATGACGATGAACGGTAGTCCCATGGACAAATACACGATGACTCAGATGAATGAGCATGTATGGATGATTCGCGATGAGCACAATGATACCTGCTATCTGATTGCCGGCAGCGACAAGGCGATGCTGGTGGATACGATGAGCGGCTATGTGAATGTGCGTGAGGCGGCCGAATCCGTAACGGACAAGCCTTTAACGGTCGTGAATACCCACGGACACGGCGACCATGTGTTCGGCAATCTGTGGTTCAGGGAAGCCTGGCTGCATCCGGATGATCTTCCGATGATCAACGAAATGCTCAGTGAACCTGAGGTTCAGGACATCATGAAAGCGAACGGTGTATCGGGTTCCGATTTTACATTCCATCCCGCGCGCGGGGGCGATCTGTTTGATCTGGGCGGACTGACCGCGGAGGTGATTGAGCTGCCGGGCCATACGCCGGGCGGCATCTGCGTGCTGCTGCGGGAGGACCGGATGCTGTTTACCGGTGACAGCATCAACCGCCATCTGTGGATGCAGCTGGACGGCTGCCTGTCCCTGCGCGAGTACGGTGAAAAACTGGACGCGGTTATGTGGGTGAAGGAAAAGGCGGACTGGATTCTGCACGGGCATGCTTCGGGAATGGAACCGATCAGCCTGCTGGATGATATGCGTCGCGGCGTCGCGGAAATTGTAGCCGGAGAAACCGGTAACGACATTGACTACAACTGGTTCGGCGGCGTATGTCTTCAGCACCCCTACGCGGAAAACAGCGTGATCGTATACGATACGAAACTGCAGAAGTAAGCAACCGGAAAACGCGAAAGAAACGGTGATTACTCCCGGCAGAGGTTCAGTACTCCTTTTTGATCGTGTCTATCCCGTATTGTTTCATGAATTGCTGCTTATCCAGGTTATTCCGTATGACCATGACTTCCGTAAAATGCCCTGTTTCACGGTCCTTGAATCCGGCGACCGCTTCTCCTGTGCATATTGACGAGCGTATGACAGCGTACTGACGTGCGCTGTCATACTTTACTGTGTCGGTTAAGTGCTTCGCGTAATACGGTACTTTGGCAAAATCCTGACGCATTTCTATGATGAACAGAATGAGCCATATGATCAGCACGGTTCCTCCCGGCAACAGGAACCACGGAGAAAAAGTGCCGGTTATCAGTTTTATGATCAACGGCACAAGGACGGTCGCCGCAAGGCCGGAACCCAGCAGTTTTCCGCCAAAGTGAACTGAATTGATCTTCTTCATTGTCAAACCCCGCTGCTATTGATCAACCGGCAGTTTCCGGCCGGTCACATATCGGCATGATATTTCTTTTCGATGAATAAAGTATAAACCGCCATCACGGCGATCGTTTCAAAGACTACGCCGAATGCTGTTAACAGCATAAGCGGCATTTTCTGTTCCGCCAGTAAAGGCAAACCGAGCAGAATAAAGACAATCCCGTACACCGTGAATAATGTGCCGGTCGCACGGTTATATCCTTTTACGTCATTCACTTTTCCTGTTTCGGCATTCGCCCAGAACCCTACAGGCTTTTTCGCAAAAAACGCCCTTATTCCCAGAACGATAATCAGAACCCCGACCAGCGCCCAGATTACAAAACCGGCCATACTGCTTTCACCTTAATAAATTAACGCTTTTCGCGGTTAACGTGCGTTGCTTCTTTTCAGCAGCCGCCGACGGTCCAGTAACCGTTGTACAGATAACCGTCATGCCCGCCGACCAGATAATGGCCTGATTGTGTGAATCCGTTATTCTTCAATGCTTTGATACGTTCCACAGCATAGATCGGTCCTTTTGTTACGATACCGTGCGTACCGAGCAGTTCATCCGTATACGGTATGATCAATCCGAATACTTCTGTCAGCACTGCTTCGGTTTCATATTCACTGCCGACATCAACACGCAGGATGCACATGCCGTTAAACGCGTCCTCAGACGCGCGATAGCAGAGCTCAACTGTTCCGATAACACGGTTGCTGTCCGCCTCGATGATTGTCATTCGGGCAAACCATCCGTTTTTATAGGAATATTCCCAGAAATCCATTGCTTCTTTCATGCGCTCACGGGTCGCGTAGTAAAAGTTATCGCCGTTGCAGTTGTCACTGTTGAAGAAAGGCAGCGCGTTCCGGTCACTGTATACGGAAAGCAATCCTTCAAGGTCCTCCGTGCGGGTAAGCCGCAGTAAGTAACGGTCACTTCTCAGCTCCGGACATTTTTTATAGATACTCATAATTTACATCCGATCTCCTTTTTTCATACTGTTTTCAGGTATTCTTCAGGGTGTCCCGTGTCCATTGTTATTTTCATTTCCTGTATTTCCTGAAGATACAGACAGTTTTCGACACTCTGTTAATGGTAATGTTTGGTAACTCGTCCCATTCTACCGCTTTTTGGTACGGTTATCAATACGCTGCAGTTATGATACCTGCATTTAACAGTGAGCGCGTCTTGACACCGGCAGCCCCGCACCGCTATACTGATATCAGCAAAAAAGACAGCTGAATATCCGTGAATACTGACTCAACGCGGAACCGGAAACGCCGGGCAAACGTTGCCGATACGGAGGAAACGAAAATGAAGCGGATGATTGCCATATTCCTGTGCCTGCTGATGATTGCCGGAGCGGTGTATACCGTGCCGGGCATTGCGGAGGATGAGACCGCCGCCCTGGTTTATGACGCTGCCGACACGGCGGGAACGGTTGTAAACGCGGACGATCCCGGTGAAAACGCGGAAGAGTCGGCATTTGCCGCGACTCCGCTGGATGTGGTGCTGGTGCTGGATGTTTCCGGTTCCATGTCAACAGCCAACCGGGCAAACGGAAAACAACTGATATCCTACGCGCAGGACGCGGCGGTATCATTCTGCGACACGCTGTTCGCGCTGAACCCTGAAAGCCGTGTTTCCGTTGTAGCGTATGACACATATGTGCGTGACATTATCGGAATGACCGGTCCGGAAGGGAGAAACCGGATCGCTTCGGCTGTACGCGCGCTGAGCGCGGGCAGCTCCACCAATACAGGCGGCGGATACGCGAATGCCGTGAACATGCTGAACAGCCAGGCCCGGCAGGGCTGCAATCAGGTGATACTGATGCTGACGGACGGCCTGGCAAACGAGGGCGCCTCCGACCCCGTGCAGTACGCAATCGATCAGGGCAGAATCGCGGCCGGGCAGAGTATGGTATATACCATCGGTCTGGTGGGCGGGATGAGCGAGCAGGAGAAACGGATTACCCGGCAGGTGCTGAACAGCGGCTATGAGACCCGCTATTTTGAAGTGGATTTTGACAGCGATGTCGGCGATATCTCGGTGCGGCTGTCCTCCGCTTTTGTCAGCATCGCGGCGGGCGGATCCATACCGGACGGACAGGAATTCTACCGCCTGTGGGTGGACGGCGCCATGGATGTGCGTATAACTGCAGGGGATGAGTATCTTTCAAGCGCGCCCGGTGATTACCGCGCGTCAGCTCCTTTCGGCGCGATCAGCATGCTGGGCGACGGCATGGACCAGAAACTGGTGATGCTCAGACCGGGCGATTATGTAATCAGGGCACACGGTATCACAACCGGCAGAGGCCGTATTGAGCTGACCGGACTGTCTTCCCGCGGAGCCCGTGAGAGGACAATCTATGATCAATATGTGCAGACAACTCCCGCCCAGTGCCTTGTGCTGGAGCTGATTGACGGGCAGCTGACGGTTCATGACCTGAGCTATGACCCGCTGGATCTGAAAGCAATCGATCCTTTTACCGGGGAACCGACGAAAGGTTCTGAAATGCCGGTGACGGTAAAAACCGGCAGCGCGGTTGATATCCTGGCCGCGCCGGCGAAAAACGCGGTGAAGATTGAAAAGGTCAAAGCCAAAACACCGCTGAATGTGCTGGCAACGGACCGGGATACGGGCTACCTGTTTGTCAGCTTTACCGACAGGGACGGCCTGTATTCCCGCGGCTGGGTCGCGGAGAAGTCATTGAAAAACGTTGACGGCTATGTGCCGGCGATGATCTGGATCAATCCGGCGTATGAGCGGAAGATCCTTACGGATGCGCAGGCAATGCGCGCTCCGGGTAACTTCTGCGCCAAGGCGGATAAGATCCGCGCCGGCACGGCGGTTACGGTTGTGCACGCGGAACGGGATACGGACGGGAAGGAATGGGCATATGTCAAAACGGTCAGGAGCGGTAAGCCCGTAATGAGCTACATACCCGCGGACGCGATTGAAGACTGGGAACAGGAATGCCCCGCGGATTTCAGAATCGCTTACGGTGTGCCCCGGATGCTGTGGCAGGTCAAGGCAGGGGACAACAACTTTACGGAAGTGATGTGGGTCTCCGCGCAGAATGACGGCAGCGGTGTTGTGCTTTCGGGACGTACTTCCTCCACAAAGGGTGTGCTCAAGGCGAAATACAAGAACAGGGACAGTTTCGCCATGCTGCTGGATAAAGACGGGAAAGTTGAAAAGGCCGTTACACACGGCGGAAGCGACTGGGACTCCTATCACTGTATTATTCCGGATGAACAGGGCTTTTATGTGGCCGGGGTTACCCGCTCCAACGACAAGGATTTTGACGGTATCTGGGATCCGTCCTCGACAACGGGTACAATGAAGAGCACAACAAAAAAGACCAACGCGCTGATCGGTCATCTGGATGATCAACTGAATATTGACTGGCTGCACAGCTACGGTGTCGGATCGGTTTCCTACGGATTCGATATGATTCTTAAGCTTGCCGACGGAACGATTGCCGGCGAGGGCTGGCTGACGGCCAGCAGGGACGGGACCCAGCAGAGTTACGGCGCGCAGGACTTCTATACGGTGAAGCTGGACGCGGACGGAAACAGACTGGACGCGGGCAGCTACGGCTGGTCCGCCAACGATGTGCCGGACAGCGGTGTAGCTACCCCGGACGGCGGAATGATACTGGTGGGAAGCACCGAGAGCCGCGGCAGTTCCGACGGGTTGATCCTGATTATCGACAGGAATCTGAACCTGGTGAACTCCGTGGTCTACGGGGGAAACGGCACAGATACCTTTGACAATATCAGACCTCTGCCGGACGGAACCTATCTGGTAACCGGTTTTACAAGCACCGGTACCCGGGGCGGACTGGATTACTGGGCGATGAAGGTGGATGATCAGGGACGCTGTATCTGGACAAAGACCTACGGCGGCAGCGGCAGGGATGAATTGTGCGGGACCACGGTGCTGGAGGACGGAAGATGCATCCTTGTAGGCATGACGTATTCCGATGACGGAAACGTGACCGGATCTTTAGCCACGAGTAAGCAATGCGACGGATGGGCGGTATGTATTGACGGCAGCGGCCGCATACTGTGGCAGTTTGCCGCGGGCGGAAACGGTAATGACTATTTCAATGCCGCGGCTATGGATCCCGCGGACGGCGGCATTGTACTCGGCGGAATATGCGATAACGCGAGCGATAAGCGGGGCACCGGTTTCGTGATCAAGATCATGCCCTGATCATCCGGTACGGCGAACGCGATTACTTTGCTTCGTTCGCGGAGGTCAAACAACCGTAAGGAACCGTATGCCGGTTCACATCCGCCTTTCCGACATTGCGGCATCGCTGACGCGCTCAGTGCCGGATGACACGGAGAACTTTGACTTGCGGTAACGGCTGTGACGGAAGTAAAAACAGAAGCAAGGAAGGTTCAGAATGATATGAGACAGGATGTATTGGAAAAACTGACATCAAAAGACGAGCAGGCTGCCTGCGCGTTTTCTGGAAGGATTATTTCCGAAAGCCGGGAAACGAATGAATGGTACGGCTGCTTCGATGAATTTGCCTCGCTGCTGAATCATCCGAATTCGTATGTAAGGAACAGGATCGTGTACATTCTCGCGGCAATTGCCCGGTGGGATGATGAAAACCGGCTTGATGATGTTATGCCGGCATATCTTGCTCATATTACCGATGAGAAACCGATTACCGCGAGGCAGTGTGTCAAAGCGCTCGCGGAAGTGGGAGAAGCAAAACCGCATCTTGTTCCGCAGATCCTGAACGCGTTGCGCGGCGCGGATCTGTCAAAGTATAAGGACAGCATGCGTCCGCTGATTGAGAAAGATATTCGGGAAACCGTTGAGCGGCTTTCCGGTGAACCACGGGAGACATTACAGAACCGGAGGTAATAAAAATGAAAACAAGACTGCTCGGGAAAACCGGCCTTCAGGTCAGTGAAATCGGCTTTGGCGGTGAATGGCTTGAAAGACATCCGGAGGAAGAAAGCATCGGACTGATCCGCTACGCGTCTTCCAAAGGAATCAATATCATCGACTGCTGGATGGCTGATCCGAAATCACGGAATATTATCGGCGAAGCCATCAAAGATGAACGGGACAAATGGATTGTGCAGGGGCACATCGGCTCTGTTTTCAAGGACGGGCAATATTGCAAAACCAGAGATATGGCTTATGTTCCCGCCGCGTTTGAAGATCTGCTGACGAGGCTGCAGAGCGATTATGTCGATCTCGGTATGATTCACTTTGTGGATTCGGAAGAGGAATGGGAGCAGATCCAGACCTCGGATTATCTGCAATATATCATGGAACAGAAGAGACTCGGCAGAATCCGGCATATCGGAATGAGCTCGCATAATCCCAAAGTCGCGATCAAAGCGGCGAAGAGCGGTTATATCGAAATGATCCTGTTCAGCATCAATCCAGCTTTTGATATGCTGCCGGCCAGTGAGGATATCAACACGATGTTCGCGGATGAATTCGACCGCTCTCTGAAGGGTATCGATCCGGACCGCGCGCTTTTGTATATGACCTGCGAGCAGAATGACGTCGGGATCACTGTGATGAAGGGCTTTGCCGGAGGACGGTTGTTCAACCCGGAGGCGTCACCTTTCGGGGTTGCCATGACGCCGAAACAGTGTATTCACTATGCTCTGACCAGACCTGCTGTATCATCCATCCTCTGCGGGTATGACACGAAGGAGCAGATCGATCAGGCCGTTGCCTATGAAGAGGCGACAAACGAAGAGAAAGATTACGCGTCCGTAATCGCGTCCGCGCCCCTGCATTCCTATCAGGGTCAATGTACCTATTGCGGACATTGCAAGCCCTGCCCCTCGGGAATTGATATCGCGATGGTCAACAAGTATTACGATCTGGCGGTGATGCAGCCCGAAGTGCCTGCCACCCTGCGGGCACATTACTCAGACCTTGACCGTCATGCCTCTGACTGCATTCACTGCGGAGGATGCGAGGAAAGGTGCCCGTTCAAGGTAAAGGTTTCCGGCCGGATGGAGAAGGCGGCCGAACTTTTCGGAATGTAAATGCCGGGCGGAATATTCATTGTGTTCCTTTATAAAGAATCTCCTTTTGCCGTTGCCGACAAAAGGAGATCTTTTTTAGCGCGGAAAAACCGCGTATTATTCCAGATCTTCGTAATATTGTTTCATCATGCTTTCCGTTACGGGGATATCCTTACCGTCAAGCTCTTTATACATCAGCGCTGTCATATTGTGAAGGCTTTCCCATAGCTTTTCCGGACTGATTTCCGTTACATAAGTGCTGATGATGTTCTTTTTTTCTTCCTCCGGAAGTCTGTCCATTTCGCGGTTCACGGTACTTTCCAACCTGTAGCGGTCACCCAGAAGATCAATATACAGATTCCTGACAAAATCCATTTCGCCGACAGCTCTCAGATGATGACCGCGGTGAATTGCCACGGCGGCGTGCATCAGACGTGCCCAGAACAGATCACAGGCTTTATCAATATCCTGCTTTTGCTTGTCTCCGAATATGAAATCATCCATCCACTCCCTGGATTTTATCATCTTTTCTTCCACAACCCCGGTATGATCATACAAGACTTTGAACGCGGGCTTTCTTGCCGCCGCGTGTTCATAGCAGCCATAACCGAAATCAAGCTCCAGCATATTTGTCAGAAGAAAACACTGCAAATGCTTTGATTCCTCCTGAGAATAATACGCGACAGCATATTTCTTTGAAATCATCTCATGCATATATGCCATTACTTCGGCCATGGATTCACCTTTGTCCAGAGCAATAACAAAATCCAGATCGGACCGCCCGTCATGAAAGCCTGTCGCGCCGGAGCCGACCTGTACGAGGGAGACAATTTTCCCGCATTCTTTTGTTATTGCCACAATGTCATCAAATGTTTGCTGCCTGTCCTCAACTGTAAATACTTTTTCCATAATGTCCTCCGGATAAATCCTGTTTGTTGTGCAAAATCTTTCCGCCGGTAACAGTCCGTAACCGACGGCGGGTTATCATAGGGGGTCATGTTTGCTCTTCCGGTGATATTGTACCATACATTCCAATCAGTGAAAACATCACGGGGTTTTGAATTTCAGTCCGTTTTTTTGTACTGTGTATCTGTGAGTGTCCGGAGTATAAAGCGG
>JAKSQH010000012.1 GCA_024404245.1 Clostridia bacterium | reverse complement strand
CGAACATCTGACGGAAAGCCAGACGGCCGATACGGCCAAAACCATTGATAGCAACTTTAACAGCCATGGGAAAGACCTCCTTAATTTAGTCGTATATTCAGTTACCGTCAATTATGATACCCTTTTTCGCTTTTTTTTGCAATAGGATGGATTGCTTTTCTTATCTGATTTGTAGAATTTTTGTCAATCTTTTTTTCTCTTTCAGGCAAACAGATGAAAAATGAACGAACGCGCGAGTAAATTGGAAGTGAAAAAGATTGACTGAAAGGCGTGTTCGTGCTATTCTTACCGTAGCAATTTGTGCATACAACACTGAAGGAGGAGACATAACCATGGAAAATATCCCGGTCATCAAGCTCGGTCTGGTTGCTGTTTCACGTGACTGCTTCCCCATCGCTCTGAGCGAGAAGCGCCGTGCCGCCATCGCGAAGAAGTGCAAGAAGCTGAAAGTTAATTTTGTTGAGATCAAGACCACGGTCGAGAATGAAAAAGATATGCTCAAGGCCGTTGATGAGCTCAACGCCAAGGGCTGCAACGCCGCGTGCGTATTCCTGGGCAACTTCGGTCCTGAAACTCCCGAAACGCTGGTTGCCAAGTACTTTGACGGCCCCGTGATGTTCGTCGCGGCTGCCGAGGGTGACGGCGACATGATCAACGGCCGCGGCGATGCTTACTGCGGCATGCTGAACTGCTCCTACAACCTGGGCATGCGCCATCTGAAGGGCTACATTCCGGAATATCCCGTCGGCAACGCCGATGAGCTGGCTGACAAGATCGCCGAGTTCATCCCGATCGCCCGCGTGATCGTCGGTCTGAAGAATCTGAAGGTTATCACCTTCGGGCCCCGTCCTCAGGACTTCTTTGCCTGCAACGCCCCCATCAAGGGCCTGTATGACCTGGGCATCGAAATCGAAGAGAACAGCGAGCTGGATCTGCTGGTCAGCTACAAAGAGCATGCCAATGATCCCCGCATCCCCGAAATCTGCGAAGATATGGCCAAGGAAATGGGCGAAGGCAAGTACTATGCCGACCTGAACGCCCGTATGGCTCAGTTTGAACTGACCCTGCTGGATTGGGCCGAGAATCACAAGGGCGCCCGCAAGTATGTCGTGTTTGCCGACAAGTGCTGGCCCGCCTTCCCGTCCCAGTTCGGCTTTGAGCCCTGCTACGTCAACAGCCGTCTGGCCAGCCGCGGTATCCCGGTTGCCTGCGAAGTGGATATCTACGGTGCCGTCAGCGAATACATCGGCGCGTGCCTGACCGGTGACGCCGTGACCCTGCTCGATATCAACAACAGCGTTCCGGAATACATCTATGACGCCGATATCAAGGGCAAGTTTGACTATCGCCTCACGGAGACCTTCATGGGCTTCCACTGCGGCAACACCCCCAGCTGCAAGATGTGCGCGGACCGCGCTGTCAAGTATCAGCTGATCCAGCACCGTGTGCTTGAGCCCGAAGGAAGCGAGCCCGACATCAGCCGCGGCACCCTGGAAGGCGACATCGCCGCCAGCCCCATCACCTTCTATCGCCTGCAGTGCGACAGCGAAGGCAACCTCCGCTCCTACATCGCGGAAGGCGAAGTCCTGCCCGTTGCGACTCAGTCCTTCGGCGGCATCGGCGTTTTCGCCATCCCGGAGATGGACCGTTTCTACCGTCATGTGCTGGTGCAGAAGCGCTATCCGCATCACGGCGCCGTTGCTTTCGCCCATTGCGCGAAGCAGCTGTTTGAGGTGTTCAAGTACCTGGGCATCCAGGACATCGCCTACAATCAGCCCAAGAACCTTCCCTATCCCACCGAGAATCCCTGGGCGTAAGTTGAATTGCAAAGCCCCTTCCGGCATCCGCCGGAAGGGGCTTTTTCACACCTTCTGCACCTTACACCCGCAGGCCGAAACCTTATTTCTCAAGCGTCTTGCATTCCATATAGAAGCGCTTTTCATCCGCTTCGCCCATGGAGAAGGTCTTGCGGGGCAGCACACCCAGCACCTTCACATCCTCAAAGAAGGAACGCTTGTCGATCTCCGGGAGCAGGAAGCCGACGGCGCCTTCCGCGCGGGACAGCGAACGCAGTGAGTCATCACCGTGGATATAGTCGATTTCCGTCTCCGGATGCTTCGCGAGATAGTCATCCAGGAACTTCTGTACGGTTTCGCACGGGATCGCGCCGGCGGGGTTCCTTACGGTAACGGTGTCTTCCCCGTTCCTGTCGATCATGATAAACCGGTGGCCTTCCCCGTTCGCGCTCAGCTTCTCCCCGTGTGCGGCTGCCCATTCGCCCCAGGCGAAGAACAGTGAGGCTTTGTCGGTGCCGGTCAGCACGCGGTGAATCGGCTCAAACAGCAGCGCCTCGTCATGAATGTTCACAATCTCGCACAGGGCAAACCGCGCGGGATGGGTCAGCCTCTCCTCTTCGGTCAGCGTTTCCCTGATCTCATTCCAGTATGCCTTCGCGGTGGCAAGGGAGTGATTTCCGTCGCCCACGGCCAGCAGCATCGGATGCTCGCCGAGGCGTTCCTTCAGGGCCTTCATGGCGCTGTCAACGGCCTGCAGGTCCGTGTCGCTCTCCACGGCGTATCCGGCCAGATGACCGCCGTTCATCATCAGGTCAAAGTCATACAGCTTGCGCAGGGTGTCTTTCCTGTTCCGCAGGGGCTCCAGCACGGTGCGGTCCGGATCGTCAATCAGAATCATGATATGCGTCAGTTCCACCGGCGCGCCGCGGCGGATTGTAAGGCGCGCGGGCAGCCGGGAGGCGATTGTCTGCTCCGTGGGGCGCACAAGCGGCAGCGAACCGGCGGCAAAGTCATATTCCTCCAGGTCAACGGTCGCTACAAGACCTACGCGCGTTCCTGAGGCAACGGTGCGCTCGCACAGGATGAATCCGTTATCAACGGCGGGCTTGAGCAGACCCTGCCGCAGGCAGTCCGCCATGGTGGCGTGGATCTTCGGCACAAGGGAGGCGCTGTCTTTCAGATAGCATTCCGGCAGCATCAGCTTCAGGGTGGAAGGGGCATCGCCTACGAGCGTTTTCACTTTTTCCCAGTATTCAGGCTGGGATGTATATTGGTCGCAGGCCACACACGCCCATGTTTCAGGATTGACGGAGCTGTCAGGCAGCAGAATGGAGGCGGGGCGGAGGGCCACGGTTTCAAAAGCCATGAGGATCATCCTTTCATCATCAACGGTTCCTGTTTGTTCATGCCGCGGCGTATACGCGGCTTCCCTATTCTATCACAGTTCAGCGGAAAGCCGGTATGCTTTACGGTATTTTCCGTGTTCGCGATGCGCTGCGACTGTTGATCTTGCGAAAGATCGCAAAGCCCTTTGGTCGGCCCGCAGGCCGATCCCCTTTCCCGGAAAAAACGGAAGCGGGGCAGTTTCACCCTGACGGATGATACTGCCCCGCTTTTCAAAATTCTCCTGCCGTAGATCAGATAAACACGAAATAGTTCGCGCCGCCGTTGTAGACATAGCCCTCTTTGCCGCCGGCACTGATCTTGACATAATGGCCGCTTTTGCCGAGAACGCTGTAGGTTCTGCCGACATGGGCAACACCGATGATTTCAGCGCCTTTTTCCGCTTTCTTGCGGATGTTGACACCGTTGGAGCTTGTGATTTTGATCTTGTTGCCGGAGGTTTTGCCGGCGCCGCCGCTGACCTCATCCAGTTCGGCGTCATTGAGTTCCAACGCTTTGATATCTTCCACGGTAAATCGCTCCTTTCATTTTTTCATTTGTCTGTATATTGCCATCATACAATAAAGAGCAATGTTTTGCAATGGCAAAACGGTTTCTCGTTTATTTTGTGTATGGTGAATTGACAAATATTCGGAGAACTATATAATGTAAAACGGATTATTATCAGACGCTATATATAGTGGGATTCTGTTTTCTCCGAAAGGCGGGCCACAGTCATGAGAAAAACACGGTACGCGGTGCTCCTTTTCAGCATAATCCTGTGCCTCGCGATGCACGCCGCGGCGGCGGAGGATCCGGTGATCCTCCGTGTCGGTGAGCATCGCTATACGCTGAGCACTGTGGAAACCTATCTGAACCAGAACGCGCTTGCCATTGTCAGCGCGTATGAAGCGTCCGGGCTGGACCGGAAGGATCTGACGGAGCAATATTTTATTGACAGCGCCGTGGATTATTTCATTGCCCGCGCCGTCATTGAGGACAAGGCCGCGGAATGGGGTCTGGACACCCTGACGGATCAGGAGCTTGAGCTGCTCCGCGCTTCCGCGCGCGAAAAATATGAAGCGCTGTGGCAGCAGGCGCGGGAGCAGCTGGAAGAGGCTTATCCCGGGCAGGAATTTTCGGACGAGGAGATTACCCGGTCTTTTGAGGCGCTGGGTTATGATACGGATACCCTGTATGATGAACAGCTGTTTTTTGTGCTGCGCGCGCGGGTGGCGGATCACTGTTTCCCGCCGGAGAATGTGACGGATGAGGAGATTCTGGAATATTACAATGTCAATTTTGTGGAGCCTGACCGGCTGCGCTATGAGGGAAACGTACCCCTGTATGAGCAGGAGATCCTGTATGGCGGCGGCAGCAGCGCCTATGTGCCGGAGGGAATGTTCTACATCAAGTATATCGTGCTTCCGCTGCCCCCGGCGGGCGAGCTGACGGATGAAGCCGCGGAGGCGGAGACCGCGCTGAAGGAGGCGGAGGATGCCCTGCAGTCGGCTTACGACACGCTGGCGCGGGTGGCGATTCTGGGCAATGCCGATCAGACCGCGGAGCGGGACGCCTACAACCGGGCGCTTTCCGCGCGGGATGCCGCGCGGGACCGCCGCGATTCCGCCGTCGCCGCCATCACGGAGAGCCTCGGGGATACGATATCGGAGATCCGCGCGCATCTTTCATCAGGAGACTCCTTTGAAAGTCAGATCCGGCTTTACAGCACGGAGGAGGACGGAAGCCGGGACAGCGAACCGGGCTATCTGTTCCATCCGGACAGCGAGGTCTGGACGGATGAGATGAAAGCGGTCATCAATCCGCTCGGCGCTGCCGGTGAAATCAGTGAACCGCTGTATACGGAAAAGGGCGTTCTCCTTTTCTGCCGGCTGAAGGATTTGGGAAAGGACGGCCGATATCCGCTGACGGACAGCGACAGGCAGCAGATACGCCGGATGATTCAGACCGCGGACCGGCTGGCTCCGATGATTCCGGAATGGGCTGCCGGATATGAAATCGAGGCGGACACATCCGCGCTGAGGATCTATTACAGCTTTGACTGACGAACCGCTTTTCGGGAGGGAAAGACAATGAAGCACAGCTTTGTCCGCAGAATGATCTGCACGGTCCTGGCAGCCTGTCTGCTGCTGCAGGCCGTGCCCGCCGGCGCGGTGAATGTGGCCGGAACCTACGCGGACAGCCTTATCGTTCCGGCGGCCGAGCTGGAGGCGACGTATCTCGGATCGGGTCTTACGCTGACGTCCGTGAGAAAAGCGGCCGGGCTGGAAACGCCCGTTCCGCTGCACGCGGGCCAGCGCTTGTCGGCGGCCATGGACGCGTTTCAGATCGGGGAATGGCTGAACCGGTTTCTGGATGAGGATTTGTCCCGGGCGATGGACCATACCGTAACTGTGAACCGGGACCTGCAGATGCTGGACGCGTCGGAGGATCCGGACTGCCGGGCTGCGGCGGCGGATTTCAGTCCTGTAGGCGCGGAAACGCTGGCGATCGAAGCCCTGCAGCTGGAGATCGGCGGCTATGCCAACGCGCTGCAGGAAGCCCGCTATGAGATCGACCGCCTGAGCGGCATCGCCGGGTCGGAAACCGCGTCATGGCAGGAAAAAGCCCGGGCTTACAGCAGGATCCGGGAGCAGTATGAGGTGATCCGGAAGATCACGGCGGCCGTTACGGAAAACCACGCGGACTGGGAGGCGTGTGCGGCGGCAGCCGAACAGGCGCTTCACAAAGCGGAGGACCGTCTTTCCGCCGTCGGAGCGCCCGCCGGAACCGCGGAGGATGTTCTCCACGCGAACGCGTGCGTCTCGGTGGTCCGTCAGGCGGTGCGGGAGGATAAGGCGCGCTCCCTGGGGCTGTCCCTGAAGGGTTCCGCGGGCAAGGATTTTACCGTTCTCATCGTGCATGGGGATGAAATAGCGTTCAGTGTCTATGAGGAACAGCCCGCGTCCGTGAAGGATAAAAAGAAGACGCCTCTCGGCGGCGCCGAAGTCCGGATCTGGGGCTATGACCGGAAAAAGGAAGAGGAGATTCCGGGCACCGCGGCTTCGGCGCTGACCGGTGACACGGACAAGACGAAGGGCTCCGCCGTTTTCAAGCTCAGCAACTTTACAATGAATGACAGGAATGAGTTTGAACTCTGCTATACGGCGGCAAAGGAAGGATACCGCGCGCAGGCGGTTATTTCACGGCAGGCGGCGGGCGGAGACATCCGGGAGATCTATCTGAAAAAGGAAGACGGTCAGGGCGGTATCGCCGGGATTCTTTTCGCGAACGCCGAATGCATGTACAATCAGGGTACGATCCTGTGCAATGTCCATAATACGGAAAAGATACGTTCACAGGTGCTCATGGGGATGGTGCCGGGCAGCGGCAATCTGGATGTGACGGTCAGCTATACCGATCTGAATAAAAACGAGCCGGCATCCAAAACTTTCAGATTCGGTGATCTGACGGTGAGCGGTACGGAACTGCTGACGCTGGATATTTCGGACGCGTGGTGTTCCATGTTCCGTTTCGGAACCGGGGATGCCGTTTCCGTTACGGTATCGGGCACCTGGAACGGGCAGCCGGTCCGCGAAACGGTGAAGCCGAATCTGGATCTGCAGATCGCGAAGGCGCAGACGCCCGTACTGACGGATACCGGCTTCGACAATCTGATGGACAAGTTCCTGAACTTCCACTTTGACGCGATCAAGGCGATCGGTATGGGGTTTGATATCGGAGTGGATAATCCGCTCAATCATTTCCGCCTTTCCGTGTACCGCACCGTAAACGGAGACATTTATTTCGGGGTCGGCGGCGGCGTGACGCGTGTGCGGGACATGGACGCGGAGAACAAAGCCGTGTTCAACGCGCTGACACCGCAGGATTACAAAATAAACAGGGAAAACTTCAGCGCGTTCAGGGAATCCCTCAAAAAGAAGAAGGCTGCCGGGGATCAGGAAAAGGGTAATCCGGACGGAAAAAACAGGATCTTCGGCGCCGCGATCGGCTTTAACCTGGCTTTGTGCGGATCCGTGGAATGGCTGCCTACCCCGACGGAAGGAAGCGTGGTCCGCGGTTCGGTTGAAATCCTGTTTACGATACAGGCGGACTTTTCCTGGACTTTCCGGCCTCTTCCGGCTTTCCCGCCCGTCTGCATCAAGCTGGGCCTCGGGATCAGTGTCGGCCTCGCGCTGAAGCTTTCGATCTATTCGGCGACCGGTGTCAGGGAAGACGACCGGCAGGCCGTGGAAGAAGCGTTTTCCGCTTACCTGGAGAGAAAGGCTTTCGGTAGTAAGGACATAACCTGGAACGGCGGCCTGGTGCTGATGATCGGCGCGAAGTTCACGGTATTCGGCGGGGTGGATGTGAAATGGCTCACCGCCGGTGTGGAGGGATGGCTGGAGGGCGCGCTCACCGTCATTCTGGCGGACGATATCGGCGGAACCAGACTGGATTCGGTCTCGCTCGGCGGCGGTGTGGCCGCTGTGCTCAAGGTTTGGCTCGTGAGCCTCAAATATACTTTTGTCAGCGGAACGATCGCGAAATATCCGAAGGATGGCGGCAAGCTGACATCCTTCGGGGACGCCGCGTCGGATGAGGCGGATATCACGCCGCAGACGGAGACCGGCGACAGCGCGACCCGCGTGACGCTGGACGCTTCCAACATGATGGGAACGATCCCGGCGGGCGGTACGTCGATCAGGACGGCGACCGTTTCGGGAAAAGTGTACGGATTCTGGCTGAGCGGCGACGGCGTATCCTCCATGCGCCTGGATAACGGGACTGATGCCGGGGCGCCTTCCCTGAGGTTGAGCGGAAGCGGTGGGAATGACCGCGTTTATGACTTTGCCGTGGCCGCGCTGGAGGAACAGGGGCTGGTCGCGGTTGCCGAGCTGATCCAGGATCAGTGGATCACGGAGGAGATCAGTTTCGAGATCGAAGGCGAGGAGCCGAAGAAGACGAAAACGGAGCTGCCGGGGGCCGAACGCACCCGGATGCGCCTGAGCTTCTATACGCCGGGAACGGACGGAAGGCTCCGGCCTGTCGCGTACGGGGACCAAAGCACAACGATCACGCTGAGCCTCGGCCGGGATTATTATTCCGCCGTTGATATCTGCATGGCGGACAACGGAACGGAAAAGAAGCTGGGTCTGTGCTACTGGGAAACGGACCAGAACCGCGCCGCCCTGTACACGCTGCCGTTTACTTTCGGTTCCGATACGGTGCGCTTTGTTACGCCGCTTGTGACGGATGAAACAAACGTCATGCCCGCGTATAAGCAGTTCTGGAATGACACCGGAAGCCTGGGCGCGGCCTGGTTCGAATACGGAAGCACCCGGTCCCTGCGCTGCGTTTTCACGGACGGACAGGATCTGACGGCCTACGCGCTGGTGCAGCTGGATAATGAAGAACTGCAACTGCCGATCCGCGGTGAAATGACCGCGCTGGTCGCGCGCGCAACGGCGGCGGACGGCGGAACGGATACCGTGATCGCCACGACCGCGATCCCGGATACCGTGAGCGCCGCGCTCGGATCGGCCGGCGTCTTTACGGTGCCTTACGGGATCCAGGGCATCAACGTCCGTCCGGACGGACAGGGGCATGATTTTGTTACGATAACCTGCCAGGTGCCGGATGAGGTGAACAGCACCGCGGATTCGGCAGTGTTTGATACCGGTCTGACGGGCATCCATATCACGCGGGACGGCGGGGTCCTGAAGGTCGAGGGGTATGAAGCCTACGATGTGAAGGGCATGGCGCCGAACGCCGTTGCCGACTTCAGCTTCGGCACCTATATGCTGTACTGGATCGAGCTGTTCAATCCGTCCGGAAATCAGCTCAGCGAGGAAGAAAAGAAGACCTATGATCCGGAAAGCAGGGATTACGCCTATTACCGGATGCGCGCCATGCTCTATGATCAGACGAATGGGCTGTGGACGCAGCCGTATACGCTGGCGATCATGGACCGTAGCGATCATGTGATGCCTGTGGACAGGAACATTTCCGGGCTGAGCATCTTTAATGACGGCACGGAGAGCCGCGTCGTGATCCTGCAGGACACGAAATCCGCTTCCGAGGGGGCTTCCGGACAGGATGCCAATGTGATCGCCTTCAGCGTGCGCGAAGTGATGGATCTGAACTTCCAGAACTTTACGCTGGAAACGCCGGCGATCAAGCCCGGCGGGGATGTAAGCCTGTTCTTTACGGTATACAATGACGGCAATGTGCCGATTTCCGGCTTCAAAATGTCCGTCACGAATGCGGTAAACGGAAAGTCCCTGATGGATACGGAATACAGCTTTACCGATCCGGAAGCGGCGCTGACCCGCGTTTATACCGACACGGACAGCAACGGGGACGGAATGGGAGAGATTCTGGAGCAGAAGGGGTATGCCGCCCTCGCGGCCTATACCGGCATGTTTGATGACGATTCCGCGGCGTATTGGCTCACCGAATCAGCGGACGCTTCCGGGAAAAGGGATCTGCGCACGGCTTCCTCGAGGTATCTGATGCCCGGCAAGTCAAAGAGCTTCACCGCGGTCTTCAGTGTGCCCAATACGGATGATCAGTCCGTGGATCTGCGGGCGACGCTGACATCCCTGTCCACGCAGGCGGTCCGCGTTCGCGGGACCGACGGCGCGGAGGCTTTGTCGGCCATGGCGGCGTGGGGTACGGACCTGCGGGGCTGGGAGGCGGACGCGCCCGCGCCGCTCCTGAGCGGGAACACGGTTACGGTGACCATGGACATGGCGCCCGGTCTGCGGGATGCCGACAGGCGGCACGCGGTTCGCTTCGGCACGGTTCCGGCACCCTCCGGAACGCTGCTGACGGATACCCCGGCAACCGCTGTGCTGGGTATGGCGAAGGGGACAAAAATCACCCCCGTGTATTCGGTTTCGGGCGGCGGAATGCTGAATGCCAATGCCGGAACGGACCTGTTCTCACGGTTCGCGAAGACGACGGAGCTGGAAGAAGCGCGGACCTCGTTTGACGGGGTGGATCTGGACCTTGAGGCTGTTCTCCGTACGAACGCGGACGGAACGGAATCCGTACATATGACGCTGCGGAACAACGCCATGGTGCCCGCGAAAAATGTTGTCATCCGGGCGTATGCCGCTTCCGGGGAGGTTCCCACCTATACCGTGCCGCTGGGAAAGGACTTCGTGCTGGATGAGACCTGGACCGCGGTTCTGGATCTGCCGCTGGAGACACTGACGGCCGGAATGAAGTCGGACGCCCTGATCCTGCGGGTTTCTTCCGACGGTACGGAGGCCATGGATCAGAACAATGAGACCATCCTGAATACGAACGACCTGTTTCGCGTTACGGACCAGCCACGAAGCCTTACGGTTGACGAAGGCGCTTCCGCTTCCTTTACGGTATCCGCCCGCGGCGGTGTGAAGCCTTATACCTGGCAATGGCAGACCTGCCGCCCCGGCTCGTCCGCGTGGACGAACATTGACGGCGCGTCCGGAAGCACGCTGACGCTGGGCAGGGTTTCCGCCGCTGACAGCGGACGCCTGTTCCGCTGCGTGGCTGTGGACGCGGCCGGATCCCGGGTGGTGTCCGAAAACGCCTGCCTGACGGTGGAAAAAGTGCCGGTGCCGCCGCTGACCGGTGATCCGGCCGATCTGACGGGATGGCTGACGGCGTTCCTTCTGGCCTGTGTCCTGCTCATCCGGCTGTGTGAACGGAGAAGGGAGCGCGTGAAATGAACATCCGGCGCCTGCTGCTGCTTCCCGCGCTGCTGTGCCTGCTGTGGGTCAGCGTCTTCGCTTCCGCGGAATCGCCGGACGGAGGACGGACCAACCTGACGGATGAGTTTCACGGCGGGCGCCTGAAAAGCGGCAGTTATATTCTGCAGGGCGATATACGCATAGATACGGAATGGGATATCTATTCCACGTATGATGAGGATTTCAAACGATGGATCGGGAATACGGTCGATCTGGACCTGAACGGGCACAATCTGATCTTTTTACATAACGAACAGAACGATACGGACGGCTTTGTATCGGTGCAGGGTTCCCTGACGATCTCGGACAGCGCGGGGACCGGCGCGATCATCTGTCATGATCTGAACGGGGCCAAAGCTTCCGGCGCGCAGTATGTGTTCTCGATGAGCGCGAAACGCGGCGGGCTGACGCTCAGCGGCGTGCCGGAGATCCGGCTGGACGGCGGTTTCCTGTTGATGCCGTCGGACAAGAACCGGGTGCTGATCACCGGCTGTACGGTGACCTTCGCCGGTGCGCTTGAAACAGCGGGCTTTTTTCTGATCGGCAATGACGGGTTGACGCTGAAAAATACGTATGTGCATGGCAAAAAGGGGCTTCCGCTGATCCGGCTGACCGGGGAGACCGCCGTGGACGGATGCAGGCTGGAAGCTGATCTGATGGCGGAGGGCGGCTGCGAGATCCGGGATTCTCAGATCCGGGGATCGCGGGTGGTCCTGCAGAACGGTCCCGTTCTTTCGGGCAGGAGCATGCTGGACGCGAATCAGATGAGCGCGTACGGCACGGTCTTTCTGACGGATGAATCCGGCATGAATGCTTCCCTGATGAACGGATCGGGCACACTGACGCTGACGGATTCGGCGCTGCTGACGGCGGCAGGCTTTGATTTTTCCGGGTATATCCGGATCCGGGACAGCGCGCGCGTGAACGCGAACGGAAACGCGGACATCGGCCGGCTGGAGATCCGTCAGGACGGCTCTTTCCGGCAGAGCCGGGGCAACTATTCGCTGGATCTGAAAGAACTGTATCTGTTTGACCGCGGCTTTTTCATTTCGGATTCGGTTACGGGCGAAAAGCCCGCGGGCCTGTATGCTGTTGAGCTGATGCAGGCATCTGATGACAGCCGGCTGGAAATAAAGAACCGGGAGCTGGAGATCAGCCTTGCCGGGGCGCTTGTGGATGACTCCGCCGCGGTCGGATGCTTGCTGATCGCGGGGTCACAGTTCCATCTTCAGAACAACGCGTCCCTGACCGGACCGGATAACGGGCCGACCCTGAGGGTCACGGATAACGGGCGCGTGTATATCAACGGGGGATCCATTACCGGCGTTGACCGGGCAATTGAGGCGGATGAGAGCGGCCTGGTGGAATTTGATCCGTACTGCGCGGAATATGACACGGTGCTCCGCGTTACACGGGGCGGGCGGCTGGCGGATGCGGACAGACTGCCTCTTTTCAGGAGCAACCTCGCGGAAGATTTTGCCGCCGTGATGAGCGCGGCTTCCGATGGTTCCGATCCCTTCTGCGTGCCTCTGACGGACGGCGCGATTCGTGCCTCGCTGACAGGGTCGGATGTCCGGTATATGACGATCGCGGCAACGTGCACGGCGGAAGCCGTCTGTGATCCGGAGAACGCCGCGTCCCCGGCGCTGACATACGGGAAGCGGGAATCGACCGGGCAGGTGAGGGTCCGGAAAGGGGACTTTGTCACCCTGACCGCCGGCGATTACGATAAAACACGTCATACCTTTACCGGCTGGTATCTCGGCGATACGAAGGTCTCCGATCAGGAAACGGCGGTCGTTCCCGTGAACGGCGATTCGGTCTTTACCGCACGGATGGAGGCGCGGTATACGCTTGAAACGCGGATATCCGCGGACGGCGGAATCTCAGCCGCTCCGGCGTCACCGTATGCCGCGGTTTCCGTGTCACCCGCGTCCGGCAGTTATCCCGCGGGCAGTGAGGTTACGCTCACCGCCTTGCTTTCGGATCCGGATCACTGGCTTGTTTTCGGCTGGCAGGACGCGGATACGGGCGAATACCTGTCCGGAACGGACAGCCTGAAGCTGGAGATGCGGAAGGATACCTGTGTCACCCTGCTGATTATGGAAAAACCCGTGCTTCCGGACTACACTGCGGCGGCTGTACGCGGAAAAGGGAAGGCCTGGATGGGGAATGATCCGGACCGGACGGTCTGTTACGGCAACGCCGGTGATACGGTGACCGCGCGTGCCGCTCCGGACACTTCCGCCGGGCATGCGTTCGATCACTGGGAGCTGAACGGGCAAACCGCCGGCGGCGTATTCACACCGGAAGACAATTATGCTTTTTCCTTCCGGCTTCCGGTCGGAGAGAGCCGCGTGACGGCTGTGACGCGCTATGACCTGACAAAGGTCATAGCGAAAACGGACGGCTGGGCGCCGGGCTCATGGGTCACGATGGAAAACGGACCGGCGGCGGGCGGTGAACCCTTCAGAACCGTTTTTTCCGGCACGCCTGTCAGCATGACCGCGCGCAATCCGCTCGGGAGCGCGTGGAGGTTTGACCGCTGGGAGGATGAAACCGGGAACACGGTTTCATATAAAGACACATATACATTCACGCCGGGGAGGAACACCTCCGGAAAGCTGATCACAAGGATATTCACGGCGGTATATGTACCGGATACGGTCAGTATTACGGTTGTTGCCGGACCCGGCGGAACCGCTTCCGGGTCCGGGATTTATCAGTATCTGGATGATATCCTGCTTTCCGCGGAGGCGGAGGAGGGCTATCGCTTTGACGGCTGGTATGACGGAGGCACCCTGCTTTCCGCGGAAAATCCCTGCACCCGGAAAGCGGACCGTTCCCGCGTGATTACGGCGCGCTTTGCTGTGACGGAGAGTGATGTTCTGATCACTGTGGAAGGCAGCGCGGGGGCACGCGTTACCGGCTGGAAACCGGGGGACACCGTTTTTTGCCGGGATACGCTGACGCTTACGGCAATACCGGGGAGCGCCGATGAGGTGTTCAGACACTGGCGGAATGAGGATACCGGTGAGCTGAACAGCCTGAACCCGAGAACCGTGGTTGCCGGAAAAAGAATGTATCTGACCGCGGTGTTCGGACCGGCCCCGACGCCGACGCCGACACCGACGGCAACACCGGTACCGACCGCTCCTCCGACGGCAACCCCGACCGTCACACCGGCGCCGACGCCGTCTCCCACACACACGCCCGTACCGACGGCAACACCGACCGCGACACCGGCTCCGACACATACGCCTTCACCGGCCCCGACGCCGACACAGACGCCGCCGCCGTCTCCGCCCACAGGGGACAGAACATTGCCGCTCCTGTGGTTCTGCCTGCTGGCGGGGGCGATATGCCTGATCGCGTGCGGTATAAAGGCTGCCGGAAAGAAATAGAATGGGATTGAACGGTCTGTTGTCAGAACCGGTTATTGATGTGAAACGGCAGAAGGACCCGCGAACGCGGGCCCTTTTGCTGCTTGCCGGGGCAGGAGAGTATACGGAACGGCATGCCTTGTGAAATCCGCCGGAGATTACGGAATGTATGGTATCCGGCGGGCAAATTGTCAAAAAAAAGTTAAATTAAGGAAAATGTAACAACTTTGTTTCAAAATTTAGTATACAATATATGGTGTATATGTATGTATACATTCGCCATACATACAATATCGACATCATTTTGTAACCCGCTGACAAAACATTATGACGGGACGTGGAAAATGTATGACAAGACGGATCGGTAAGTTCGGAGTGCTTCTCGCGGCGGTTCTGGCGGCGATTCTCCTTTTTACGGGGATCGCGTATGCCGGTAACGAGCGCGACGGTTCCAAGATTGAGGGCATTACTGTCTTCTGGATTACAGAGGACAGCGAGACGACTGCGGACGGAACAGCAACCCCGGATGCGGAGCTGGATGATAAGGAACATCTTTATCTGTCCGCGACTGCGGATGATCCGCTCAGCATGAAGTTCCAGGTGGAGGTTCAGCTTTCCGGTCAGTATGACTACGCGCCCGGCAAAATTACGGTAACGATCCCGGCGCAGATCTGGCACAGCCGTCAGATCAACGCGTCCGGTGACGGCGAAATTGCCGGCGGGCTGATCGGCGGAATGGATATTTCCGTGCCGAAGGCGCCGAAGACATCCGGTGAATTCAACTGGCAGCTGATCAACGGCAACTATGTGCTGACGAATACCCGCACCATCGGCGCGACCAGCGCGATCATGTTCCAGTTCAGCGTGAACGATCTTCTTCCGCATAACCTGGTGGATATGAGCGAAAGCGATCCGATTCTTGCCTGGGTGGAAGTGGTGACCAATCAGGGCAATATCATTGCCGCCGTCAGCACCAAAATCAACGCGCAGATCGATACCGTTGAGAAGATTTACGATGCCGAAAAGTCCGTCAAACTCTATGAGACCTATTCCGACGCGAAGAACGCGATCCCGGCGGATCTGCTGGCGGGTCTGCCTGCCGGCGCGGATCCGGATGACTATATCTATGCGCGCTGGTATACCTATGTGTATCATGAAGGATGCCAGCCGTTTACCCTGGATGTGGAGGATACGCTGACCGACGCCTATATCCTCGGCGCCGGCGGAACACCTGAAACAAAGACCGCGGGAATCCTGCTCGGCAGCGAGAATGTGCCGCAGAATCTGACGCCCGCCGCCGGCGCGGATTACGCGGCCCGGGTGATGGACAATCAGTATCACGAGGATACCAAACAGAGTTATGACCATGCCGTTTATCTGTGGTCGGCATATAAAAAGAGCGAGATGCCGCCGGATCCGAACGGCGATGAGATCGTTTACTATCTGGACAATGAAGCGGTATGGACGCTGACCGAGACGGATGCCGCCGTGCCGGACGCGAATCATTCCAAGGGTGAGGATGAGAAGAAGGTTACAACGGCGACCGCCAGCGCGCAGGCGAAGTACAGCCCCATTGTCTGGAAGGTCCCGGATGGGCCTTTCTTCGGCATCGGCAAGTACACCGAAAGCAAGTATGCCCTGAACGGCAACATCACCAAGGACTATCCCTACGGTTACGGTCTGAATCAATTGCTGATGGACCGTGAGGTGGAGATGCATTTTGAACTGGAGACCCGCGGCTTCGGCTGGCTGTTGACCGGTGACAAAACGTACAATACCTCTGACTATACCGGTCTGACTGATGAGGACTTCGGCAAACTCGGCTGGCGGCAGGTGACATCGGATTACCGGACCTTCTTCAATTTCGGTACCGTGCCGCTGACCGCGGATGATTTCCGGATCAGGAGTGTGCGGATCGAAAAACCGAAGGTGACATACGCGTATTGCGGCGACTATTCACAGCCGCCGGAATCCGCCGACATTCCCCCGCGGTACAGGCAGGAGACACTCGGTACGCCTGATCTTGAGGTGTACTATATGCTGAACGATGACGGCGAGTGGCGTTACGCGTGTACGGCGTCCTGGGGTGAAGACGGGCTTGGCGCCATGAACTTCAAAAACGTGCAGGCCGGTGTGAGTGTCAGCGGGAAGAATGTTGTCTTCCCGGATAACACCACGGATATCCGTACCGCGTACACCAGCAATGTATACGGCGGTAAGACCGCGGAAAACTGCAGGCTGGCCGGTATTGTATGGTCCGTTTATCCCACGGTTATGCTGAAACCCTCCGAAAGCAACAAGGAGATTGCCCGTACGCTGTTTGAAGCGAACGAGACCCCCGAAACCAAATTCAAGAACGACGTCAGTATGGACGCCTACGGCTGGGTCGGCCCCGCGACGCCGGACGGTCATCAGGTGGTTGCCGGCGCGTATGACACTTCCCGCGCGACGATCGGCGGCGCCGGCTATGGCGTCAGCCTCGAGAAAACCGTGAAATTCAATCCCGAATCCAAAGAAAAAGGCGGAGACAATGACGTTGACAATCAGCGCGCGATTCTGCATTACAGCGCGCGGGTGTTTGAAAAGAGCAACCTGAACAACCGGGCTGAGTATAATGACGCGGTCGCGGAAGGAATCATTCCGGCGGAGACCTCCGGCGTATGGTATGATCTGCTGCCGGAAGGCGTGGCGCCGATTCTGGATACGGTCGTGCTGCGCACGGGGGATACGGTTACCGGCCTGTATACCGTGGAGGATTACCGGAATACCGGACGGACGCTGCTGGTGGTTCTGGCGGATCTGACGCCTCAGGTGACCCTGAGTAAGGACGGAAGCGGGTATCAGGATACGCCGGCGATCTCCTTTGACGCGGTGTATACCTGGGATGACCTGAAGGATATCGGCGATACGCTGGATAACTATATCGCGTTTGAATCGACCGTGGAGGATCTGGTAAACGGTACGCTCGGCAATCTGAAGGGTCAGCAGGGTGAACCGGATGACCCCCGCGGAGGAAAGAACGTGGCGACTCCGACTATGCCGGATGATATCGCCGCGGCGATGAAGGGGCTGGATCCGAATACCCCGGCGGGAGAGAACCGGTTTGTGTACGGCAAGGTCAATACGAGGCTGGACCTGAACACATACGCGGTGACAGGTGTACGCAAGGAAGTCAGCGATGACGCGGACGGCCTGTGGTCACAGGGCCTTGACGGACAGTCCCAGGTTACGGTGTACGAGGGACACGGATACACCTACAAACTGCGTGCCGTCTCCAGCGATACGACCCGTACGAGCAAAATCGTGCTGTTTGATACGATCGAAAACTACCATGTTCCGGATGACGGAACGAAGAATGACGATTATCAGGACATTCAGAACAAAAAGAATATGCAGGGCGCCTGGGAAGGCAAGGGACAGTGGCGCGGTACGCCGGTCAGCGTGGATATGAGCGATCTGATCCGTGCCGGTGTGGCTCCCGTGCTGTATTACGCGACCCTGGAGGACCTGCAGTTTGCCGATTCCACTCCCGGCATGACCTACGATGAGGAAACGGCACTGTTCAAGAGCGGCTACTATGATCTGAAGAACAGTGTATGGAAAAAAGCCACTCCGGACGCGAACGGAATCTGGACCGTTCCCGCCGGCGTGAAGGTCACCGCGATCGCCATTGACGCGCAGACCGGTAAAGACGGAAATCCGTTCATTCTGGAACCCGGCAAGGCGATCAACGCCTATCTGCATATGATTGCCCCGGATGACGGCGCTGATCCGGATATCTGGAATGCCAAGGGCGCCTTTGCCCACAAAACGGATGCTTCCGGCAATCCTGTAAAGGAAGTGGACTGGGAGAAAGCCAGAGACAAAGTAAACAACATGTACGCGTTCAACAACACGCGGATGTGCTGTGAGCAGGAAAACGTCAGCGGCGGCGGTTCAAGCCAGTACCGCATGATCCGTAATGACTATACGCGTGTCGGCATTCTGCCCTCAACGGTCATGGTGAGCAAGATCTGGCTCGACCAGAGCAATCATGACAAGCTGCGCCCGGAAAGCATTACGGTAACCCTGCTGCGGAAACGCGCGGATGAGGCGGGCGATCCTCAGCCGGTGAAGGACGCGTCCGGTAAGCCGATGACGGTCACGCTGAACGCGGCGAATAACTGGCAGGATATTTTCCTGCAGGTGCCGCTGGTTGACACGGATAATACGCCGTTCATTTACAGCTTTGATGAAGGTACGGTTGACGGGTACACACTGTCGGTTTCCCGCCGGAGCGCGGATGAATATGTACTGTCCAACAGGCATCCCAATGAACCGGTCGCGCTCAGGGGCGAAAAGATCTGGGATGACAATGACAATGAGGCGAATCTTCGCCCGTCTTCCGTCACCGTAACGCTGCTGCGCGACGGGGAGAAGGCCGATGAATGTACGGTAACCCCGGATATTGACGGACACTGGTACTGGGACTTCGGTGAACTGGATAAATTCGACGATACCGGACGTGAGTATGTCTATACGGTTGAAGAAGAGTATGTGCCGAAATATGTCAGCGAACCGGACGGATACGCGTCGATTACAAACACTTATCACCCCTTCGGTGACCTGAGTGTCGGCAAGATTCTTCTGAGCGCCACGGAAAAGGCAAAGCAGACAGAGTTTACCTTTACGCTGGATCTCTTCAGCGAACCGAAGAAGGGCGAAGAGGAAGGAGAACCCCTGGAGGGAAGCTATGCCTATGAGGTGTATGCCGGAACGTCCGGCATACCGGTCCGTACCGGCACGATCTCCACAGGCGGTCAGTTCACGCTGAAGGCGGACGAGCGGATTGTTGTCAAAGACCTGCCTTCCGAAAGCACCTTCCGTATTGAGGAGTACGCCAAAGACGGCTATAAACAGACCGGCGTTACCGGCGAAAGCGGAACGATTCAGGCCGGAAAGACGGCTGAGTCTTCATTTGAGAATACGTACAGCGCCAACGGCGGTGTCAGCCTGGCGGCGAAAAAGACCGTTACGGGCCGTACGATGAAGAGCCGTCAGTTCCGGTTTGTGATCACGGATATCACCCCCGGCAGCGAAACCTACGGGGAGCCGGTCATGTACAGCTACAGCGGTCAGCCGGATAAAACGCAGAAGGATCCGCAGACCGGAGAGATCACCAGCGAAGGACTGCTGACCTTCGGTGAGCTTCGCTATACCGCGGCCGATGACGGAAAGACCTTCCTTTACCGGGTTGAGGAAAGCATCACCGATGAAAAAGGCTATACCTACGATACAAAGACCTATACGGTCGAAGTGACCGTTGAGGACAGCGGCGACGGCACCATGAAGGTGACCGCGAAGGAAAAGGAGACCGGAGCGGACGCGACGGACGGAATCAACCTGCCCTTCACAAACGCGTATGAAGCCGAAGGAAAATGGTCACCGAAGGCGTGGAAGATTTTGCAGGGCCGTGAACTGCAGGCGGGCGAGTTTATCTTCGGCCTGTATAAAGGCAGCCTGTCGGCGCAGCCCGTTACAGAAACAAACGATGCTGACGGCGTTGTGGCCTTTGACGCGGTAACCTTCACGCAGGATGATCTGTCGGAAACCGATACGCCGGCGGTCGTGACCTATCTGGTGAAGGAAATTCGCGGCATGGATCCGACGGTGATCTATTCCGATACGGTATATGTTTATACGCTGACCCTGATTGATAACGGTGACGGAACGATCAGCTTCAAAGAAAGCATCAGGGAGCAGGGCGGCACCAAAGAAGTCACGCCCGTCTTTGTAAATAAGCTTGAAGGCGCCGAACTGGCAATCAACAAGGCCGTTGACGGTGAACTGGATGATCCGAACCGTAAGTTCGCCTTCCACGTGAAGCTTTCCGGCGAGAATATTCCGAACCCGCTGGATTTCACCGTTGAAGAGCCGCAAAGCCTGCCGACGCCGGTACCGACACCCGCCCCGGTGTATCCGTCCTCGCCGAAGACTCCGGCGTCCGCAAAGTCACCGGTTGTGAATACCCCTGAGGTACTGACTCCGGTTCCGCCGCTGGATCTGCTCACGCCGAAACCCATCCGGGAGCCGGATACTTCCAAAGTATTCCGTGCTTCGGAATCGGTGCTGCAGAGTTCCGTGGCGTACGCGGTTCTGGTTACGGACGAGACTTCGCCTGACTACGGCACGCTTACATTCTTCCGCACACAGGACAGCAATCCCAGGGATCCCTATAACCAGCCGTTTGACATAGCTTTCCCTGACGGCAAGTACGCGTATAAGCAGAACGGCAAAGTATTCTTCAAAGGGTTCGAGAATTACGGCGGTACAAATTACGCGACCTCTTACGGCTGGGCTTCTTCGGACTACAACAAGATGGTTAAGAGGGTTACGATGACCGGCGCCGTAAAGCCCGCTGTTGTTACCTACTGGTTCAATACCTGCAAGGACCTTGAAGAAGTGGACCTGAGCATGCTGGACACCTCCCGCGTCAGCACGATGTACGCGATGTTTGATCTCGCCCGGAGCGGCGTGAACAACAAGGTGCTGAAGGAACTGGATCTGTCATCTTTCGATACCTCCAACGTTGAGAAAATGACGAGCATGTTCGGCGGATGTGAGGCATTGGAATCCATTAATCTGTCGAGCTTTAACACAAGCAAAACAAGGAATATGGATGGCATGTTCAGGAACTGCAAATCCCTGAGAACGCTGGATTTGTCCAATTTCGACACATCCAATGTAGAGAACATGCGGCTCATGTTCACGGATTGTGTGAAACTGCAGTATGTTGATCTGAGCTCGTTTGACACATCCAATGTCGTTGATATGTACGGGATGTTCTATGATTGCTTTGATCTCGGCCTGGACAGCACCAAGCCGATCGATGTGTCGCGCTTTGACACATCCAAAGTAAAAGATATGGACCGTATGTTCTATGGCTGCGGCAGCCTTACCGAACTGGATGTTTCCCGCTTCAGAACCGGGGAAGTCCTTGATATGTACGGCATGTTTGAAGGCTGCCACCTTCTGACGGAGCTGGACGTGACCCATTTTGACACTCAGAACGTCGGCAGCGACGGAAAGGGTGGCATGGGCAGAATGTTCGTCGGATGCAACGGACTGACAGAACTGGATGTGAGCCGTTTCAATACCGCGAATGTCCGCAATATGAACAGCATGTTTGAGCTTTGCTCCGGGCTGACGGAACTGGATGTTTCACATTTCGACACCGCGAATGTGAACAACATGAAGTCCATGTTCAGGCAGTGCATAGCCCTGGAGGAGCTGGACCTGACACATTTCAACACGGCCGCGGTGAAAGACATGTCCTACATGTTCGATTCCGCGAAAAAACTGGACGAACTTGACCTCAGCAGCTTTGACACTTCCGCTGTGGAAAATATGATGGTCATGTTCTATGACTGCAAAGGCCTGACCTCGCTTGACCTGAGCACATTCAACACATCAAAGGTCACGAGCATGGAGCAGATGTTCTACGGGTGCGACGGACTGACTTCCCTGGATGTCAGCACATTTAATACCTCCTCCGTAGGAAAACCCTGCAACGAAAAAGGCGAACCCGGAACAATGAAGGAAATGTTCAGCGGGTGTTCCTCTCTGACGCGGCTGGATGTAAATCACTTTGATGTGAAATTGTGCCCGGATGTGTCCGGCATGTTCTACGGCTGTTCCGGCCTGAAATGGATGGACCTGAGCAACTGGGACAACGTGGCGGACAAAAAGGTTTCACGTATGCTGACCGGGCGCGGCGACTGGGACTATCTGAATCTCGGCGATCTGTTCACCGGTTACACCGGAACGGATCAGGTCATGAGCCGTCCGGTCGCGATTACAATCGGCAGCGGGTTCAGGATTACCAAATCCGATGTCTACGGAGCGTACGCTCCGGATAAGGACAGCCTGTATGACGGAAACTGGGTCAATATCGCGGATCATGAAGTCAAAACCAACGAAAGTCTGTTCTCCACGGGCGGCAATGCCGGCACATGGGTCTGGAACAAATATTCGGTCAAGCTTCATTTCGATGCCAACGGCGGTGCCGGAAGCATGCCGGATGTTTATATCCCGGTTGCCGAAAGATATACGTTCACCCACACCTTCCGTAAACCGCAGCATACGCTGATCGCGTTTAAGGATGATGAGGAAGGGGATACTTACCCTGTAACCGATAACGCCGCTACGATTCCCGCCGGCACATTCAAGGTGGATGACACCCATGCCGCGGGCCGTACCGTCACGCTGACCGCGCAATGGGAAAAAGGGCAGACCAGCGTTGACGTCACGGAGGACGGATTCATCATTTATCTGAAAGCGGACGAGACCGCGAAGTTCAGTCTCCCGGCCGGAACCGAATATGAAGTATGGGAAGATACGCCTGACGGATGGACGCTGATCAGCAAGACCAACGACAAGGGTACGCTCCTGCCGAAGGAGACCGCCACAGCGGTATTCACCAATAAATATGTTCCCGGACAGACTGAGGCCGCGCTGCGTGTGAACAAGACACTGGACGGAAAAGCACCCGCGGCCGGACAGTTCGCGTTTACCGTGGAGGCCGTTACTGCCGGCGCGCCGATGCCCGCCGCGGGCGGGGATAAGGCCGTGAACACCGCGGCCGGTACGGCGGAGTTCGGCACCCTGAAGTTTACGGCAGACGATCTGTCTGCGGAAGATACCGTGACGTTTGTCTATAAGATCACGGAAGATGCCGGAAATGACAGTACGGTGAACTATGATACCGCCGTGTACTACGGCGCGGTGACCGTCACGAAGCAATTGAAGGACGGCACAACGGATGTATATGAGATGGGCAGCACCGTAGCCTACTATTCCGATGAGAATCTTACGTCAAAGTTGACAACTTCCACGCCGGTGTTCAGAAACACGGTTAAGCCCGGCACCCTGAAGGTCAGCAAGGTGATTGACGGTGAGCTGACTGAGGAAGCGGAAAATCAGGAATTTGAGATCACGGTGACATTCCCGGACGGCCTGAGTAAGGCTGTCAGCGTCCTGCTTCCCGGCGCGTCGGCACCCGAAACCCGTACGCCGGAGGATAACAAACTGGTTCTGAAGCTGAAGGGCGGACAGACCGCGGTCATCAGTGAAATTCCCGCGGATACGAAATACACCGTAACGGAAACAGTGCCTGACGGCTGGAAGAATACCGGAAAGAGCAATGATGAAGGAACGGTCCCCGCGGATCAGACCGTGAACGCGTCGCTCACCAATACCTATTCCCTGAGCGGCACCGCGACGCTGAAGGCGGTAAAGGAACTGACCGGCCGTTCTCTTACGGATGATGAGTTCACCTTTACGCTGACCGCTGTGGATAACGCTCCGATGCCGGAAGCGGGCGGAGAAACAGCCGTGAATACAGCATCCGGTGAGGTCGCCTTCGGACTGATCACGGGCTTCACCAAAGAGGGAACATACAAATACAGCATCAAAGAAACCGCCGGCAGTGACAGCACCGTCACCTATGACGGACGTACAATAACCGCGACGGTGGTTATGAAGGATAAGGACGGTAAGGGAAGCCTGACCCCGACGGTCACATACGCGGACGGCGCGGGAACTGAGCATAATACCTTCGTGAACGTGCTTAAGCCGGGCAACCTGAAGATTTCCAAAACGGTTATCAATGAAACGGATGCCGTTGAGAACAAGGTGTTCTGGTTCACCCTGTACATTGAGGACGCGGAAGGGAATCCCGTGAACGGGACATTCGCGACCGATCTGGACGGAACAGCCGGAACCCTGACCGTGGCTGACGGAGTCGCGGATATCGAACTGAAGGCCGGCGAGACCCTGCTGATCAAAGCTCTGCCCGCGGGCACGAAGTACCGTGTTACGGAAGAGGAACTTCCCGGCTTCACCGTGACCCTGACCGGTGACAGCGGCGAAATCCGGCCCGATACCACTGCCGAAGTGACAGCGGAGAATACCTACGCGGCTGAAGGTGAGTGGGCTCCGGAAGTGACCAAGACGGTAACGGGCCGCGCTCTGAAAGCGGAGGAATTCACTTTCACAGTGAAGGATGAAACCGGAAACACCGTTTCCACCGGCAAAAACGCGGAGGACGGAACGGTCCTGTTCACGCGGATGGCCTTTACGGATGCCGACGCGGGTGAGCATGTCTATACCGTAGCCGAGGCGAAAGGCGATCTGCCCGGCATCACTTATGACGAAACCGTGTTCACCGTTACCCTGAAGGTGGAGGACGACGGTGAGGGCGGCCTGAAATTCACGGCAACGGAAAAGGACGGCAAGCCTCTGGAATTCAATAACCTCTACAATGATATTACAAGCGTAAAAGCCGCCAAAGTATGGTCCGGAGATGACGGGCTGGAAAGCTACCGCGAGGATATCACAGTTGAGCTTTACAGTTCCGCTGCCGGTAAACCGTATGAGAAAGTTGATGAGAAGACGATTCCGAAGGACGCGACAGGCGCGGCCCTGACGGCGGTCTGGGAGGATCTGCCTTCGGTGGAAACCGTTGACGGTAAGGATTACGCCGTCGAATACGCGGTAAAGGAAGTATTGGCGGATCAGGTTTATACCGGTGTGCTCAGCGGTGACGCGGAGAACGGATTTATCCTGACCAATATCTTCAGCAGCGCCGTGTGGACACCTGAAGCGACCAAGAAGCTGAACGGCCCGGATGTTACCCTGAAAGAGGGCGACTTCAGCTTCCGCGTGACTGGTACGGGAACCGATACCTATGATGAAACCGCGAAGAATGACGCGAACGGTAATGTAACCTTCCCCGAAATCCGTTATACCCGTGAGGATCTCGGCGAGCATGTCTATCAACTGCGCGAAGTGATCCCGGCTGAAAAGAAGCCCGGCTATACCTATGATGAAACGGTTTATACCGTGAAAGTCACAGTGACGGAGGAAGACGGGGAGATCGTCTGCGAGGCGGTCTATTCGGACGGAAGCGCGGATGTATCGGGTGCTGACTTTGTGAACAGCTTCAAGCCGACGCCGACACCGAGTCCGACACCGACGCCCACACCGACACCGACGCCCACGCCGACACCGACGCCCACACCGACGCCGACGCCCACGCCGACACCCACGCCTACGCCCGTACCGACGCCTACGCCCACACCGACACCGACGCCCACGCCGAGACCCACCCCGACGCCCACACCCAAGCCGAACCCGTATAAGTTCACCTTCACCAAGAAATGGGAGGGCGGCGCGGCCGGTGAGATCGAGTTCACCCTGTATAACCCGGACGGAACGGTGCACAGGCACGGAATGAAAAAGTCGGTCGTTGATCCGGAAACCTGGGTCTATACGGCATGGTTCTGGCTCGATAAAGAGTACTATGTCATCGAGAAACCGATTCCCGGCTACCGTACAACGTATATCAACATCGGTGCCCATGCCGATGTGAAAGACCGTTGCTACAGCGGCGGAACGATTATCAACAGCAAAGTACCGCCGACCGGTGACAACACACCGTTCCTGCTCCTGACCGGCTGCCTGCTGGTCAGCCTCACAGGGCTCGGAATTGCCCTTGGTAAACGGAGACAACGGTAAAAGGATCCTGACCTGAAACCACAGGGGCTGTCTCACTGAGAAAAAGTGAGACGGCCCCCTTTTTTTCGGGTGCGGTGCTTATATTTATATGAATTGTCCGAACCGGATAAGATGAAAAAACGGTTAATTTACAAATTATGTAAATAGAACAGAACGTTCCCGCTATCCGTTGAAAATATTGCGATACAAAATATGTAATCGATTTGACAAGCGAATGTAATGGTGATAAAATAGCAAACAGCAAAAGTATATACTCGTAACTTCTGAGAAGGGGAGCGTACACTTGTGATGAAGACAAACTGACTCATGAAAGTCCTCGCGGTAATCGCGGCGTTGTGCATGGCAAGCGGCATGGCGTGTGTATTTGGTACGTGAAGCGGCTTTGCGCCTGTCGCGCTTGCGGACGGCGGAAGCAGTTCCAATCAGAAAAAGAAAGGAAGCCGGTTATGAAGAAAGCCAAGTTGTGGATCGCGGTTGTTTTTGCATTTATTCTGGTGTTCTGCCTGATCATGGGCACAAATGCTGAGTGCAATCATAACTGGAATGCCAAAAGCGGCAGCACAAAAATAACGAACTGGGTTTGCAGGACTTGCGGAGCAACTCAGACCACAGACAATCAAAACCTCACCGTAAGGTCAGACGCGACCTGTACGGAAGGGGGAAAGGAGTACTGGATCTTCGATCGGATCGCTCCTGACGGAAAAGTAAGCAGCTATGGGTTGGAAAAAGGCGATGCCGCGCCTCTGGGTCATTCGTATGGCACCCCTGTTGCAATTTTGGGCGACTGTAAAAATCCGACAAAGATCACAAGCACCTGTGAACGTTGCGGTTATGAGTTTGTGGTTTGGGAACCTGCTGATCCCGACAATCACGCGAACATCCGGGTTGAGGTTTTCCGGAAAGCAAGTTGTACAGAAGGGGATATTAAGCATTACATCTGTGATACCTGCGGTAAGCTGTTGGATACGAAATACGGTAAACCGTTGGGCCATGATTACGAGTTCCAGTACGCTCTGGGCGGGAATTGTAAGCAAGGCAATACAGAGTACTACACCTGCAAGGTATGCGGGGATAAAAAAGTGGTAGAGCTGCCCGTTAACCCGGATAGTCATTGCAATCTTGAGCGTAAAAAGGTTGCCGCGACTTGCACGAAAGCGGGCAGCATAACCACAATATGTACAGATTGCAAAAAAGTACTTGATGTTGAGAAAATTCCCGCGTTGGGCCATGATTATGGCGCGCCCGTCGGACTGGGTGGAAATTGTATACAAGCCGGCACAGAGACCTACACCTGCAAGGTATGCGGGGATAAAAAAGTGGAAAAGCTGCCCATTAACCCGGACGATCATTGCAATCTTGAGCGTAAAAAGGTTGAAGCGACTTGCACGAAAGCGGGCAGCATAACAACAATATGCAGAGATTGCAAAAAAGAACTTGATGTTGAGAAAATTCCCGCGTTGGGCCATGATTATGGCGCGCCCGTCGCACTGGGTGGAAATTGTATACAAGCCGGCACAGAGACCTACACCTGCAAGGTATGCGGGGATAAAAAAGTGGAAAAGCTGCCCATTAACCCGGACGATCATTGCAATCTTGAGCGTAAAAAGGTTGAAGCGACTTGCACGAAAGCGGGCAGCATAACAACAATATGCAGAGATTGCAAAAAAGAACTTAAGGTTGAGAAAATTCCCGCGTTGGGCCATGATTACGAGTTCCAGTACGCTCTGGGCGGGAATTGTAAGCAAGGCAATACAGAGTACTACACCTGCAAGGTATGCGGGGATAAAAAAGTGGTAGAGCTGCCCGTTAACCCGGATAATCACGCGAGTGGGAAGCGTGAGATCGTTCGCAAGGCCTCCTGTCAAAAGGGAGCCGTTATTCGTGAAACCTGCATGGACTGCGGAAAAGAATTGGGTATGGAATATTATCCGGCGTTACCCCACAAGGGAGCCTGGGTGCTGACTGCGGTTGGATCGCAAATTATCAGTGAATACCGCTGTATCAATGTTTTGCCGGATGGAACCGTATGTAATGAACTGATCAGTTATGACAGTAAAGGCGAGACTTCTCAGAATACGAAGGATGCTGTGCTGAAGAGATATTCATTGAAGCGGATTTCCGGAAATGATGTGCTGACCATTGATGAAAAATCGGTCAGGGTGGATTCGGTCGACGGCAACATCCGGTTAACGTTTGACTATTCTGTTCTGAAGGCCGGTGAAGCGGTAATCGAAGTAGTGGATGGTGAGGAAGTATTCCGCTTCAGGATTACTGTGGATAAAAACAGGAATGTGAAGATCGACCGGATGGAAAATGGTCAGGTATAAGAACATGATAGCAGGAAGGGGCTGAGACAACCCCTTCTTTTTTCGGGTGCGGTGCTTATATTTATATGAATTGTCCGAACCGGATAAGATGAAAAAAACGGTTAATTTACAAATTATGTAAATAGAACGGAACGTTCCTGCTATTCGTTGAAAATATTGCGATACAAAATATGTAATCGATTTGACAGGCGAATGTAATGGTGATAAAATAGTAAACAGCAAAAGTATATACTCGTAACTTCTGAGAAGAGGAGCGTACACTTGTGATGAAGACAAACCGGCTCATGAAAGTCCTCGCGGTAATCGCGGCGTTATGCATGGTAATCGGCATGGCGTGTGTATTTGGTACGGGAAGCGGCTTTGCGCCTGTCGCGCTTGCGGACGGCGGAAGCGGTTCCAATGACAACCACGACAACGAGGCGGACGGTTCGAAGATCGAATCCATCCATATCGGCTGGATTACCGCGGATACGGTGGATGATCAGAAGCCGGATAATCTGTATATCCGTACGGAGAGCACGAGCGAGCTCCGGATGCGCTATCAGATTGATGTCAGCTTCTCCGGTCAGTATGACTATGATCCCGGCAATATCCGGATCGATCTGCCGAAGGGCATCTGGCACAAGCGTGCCAACGGCTCCGAAACGGGTGAAACGCAAAAAGCCATTTACGGCGATTTTTCCCTGTCTGTGCCGGAAGCCGGCTCAACGAAGACGGACTGGCATTACGAGATTAACCCGGACGGCAGCTATTCCATTGTCAACACCAATACAATCGCGGCCACCAGCAAGGCCATGTTCCAGTTTACCATTCTCGGAATTTACCCGCAGTATATTGTGGATGAATCCTATTCTGACGATCTGATAGCCAAGGTCAATGTTGTGACGCAGGAAGGCAATCTGATCTGGCTGAAGTCCAATGTTCTCACAGCTCAGATCGATACGGTCGAAAAGCTGAAAGCCGGTAATAAGGGCGGCGAACTTCACGAGTTCCCGGAGGATGTCCCGTCCGCGCTGCTGGCGAACCTTCCCTCCGGTGCTCCGGAAGACTATCTCTATGTCAAATGGTATATTTATCCGAACTTTACCGGTAACCAGTATTTTTCCCTGTCCGCGAACGATCCCGCGAGTGAGAACGGCGTGGATGACGAAGCCATGTATATCGGCGCCTATGAGGAGATCGTGGACCCGGTGTCCGGTGAGCAGACCGGCTGGAAGCACGTGGGCAAGGCCTACATGCTCGGCGCGACAAACAGTGCCGGAAAGGTCGCGGGTCAGGTCTCCGGAAACACCTGGAGCGAGGACCTGATCACCCTGGACTTTACCACAGCCGGCATGTCACAGTACAACAACGTGCGCTATCTCTGGACCGCTTACAAAAAGAGCGATCTTCCGAAGCTCAATACCAACTATCAGTTCCGTAATCAGGCGTACTGGGAACTGACGGAGCAGGATCCGGAAGCGCCTTATCCCGCCGGCACCGGTCCGGACGGAAAAACAACGGACGAAAAGCTTGTAACGACCGCGAGCGCGAAAAGCGTTGTTTACTATTATCAGAGTGACTGGCGGTATCCGACCGGCCGTTTCCTTTCTTTCAAATATACTGAAACGCCCATCGGGCATAAGCATCCGCTGACCGGTAGTGACGGTCTGGGTGCGGCAAACCACAAAAAGAATCATACTTACGCGATGGCGCTGAACCGCCTGCTGCAGGGAAAGCCGACTGTGATGAACTATGAAGTGCTTTCCGTCGGCTACGGCGGAATCTTCACGGCCGGTCCTCTTGGGGGCGAGGTTTACTGGGAGGATATCGACGGCAAACAGCATACTGAGAAGCTGGACGCTGCCTACAATCCGAACTGGGATTCGGAAACCTGGGCGTCTGACCCGGATCATTTCCTGAACTGGAACTACGTCATGGATACCACGGACCGCTGGGAGTGGTTCAACGTGGTGAACGGCCAGGAATCCAGCCGGCTGAAGGAAGCAAAATCGGATGATTACCGCTTCCTCGGTATTACGGTCGCGTCCCCGGAAATGTTCTCCTGGGACAAGCAGCGGGATCCCAGATATTATTTCAGTGAGAGTGTGACTTACGGTTATACGCCGGATAAAACGATCCCGAAGCCCGCGGTCGAGGTCTGGGTGGAATTCAATAATGAAGCGACCCTGACGAATTCCAGCGATTCGGGTGAACCTTCCGAGGCGACCGGCTGGCATTATGTCGGCACCTATACCGTTGAGGAAGGCAAAACGAAGTTTGTTGATTTTGAGTCACTCGGCAATGTAACAGGTTACAGAACGCGGATTACGACCAATCAGGCAGCTGTCAAGCTGGCGGTATACCCGAAGATCGAGCTGAAGCCCAGCGACCGCGTGATCGGCATTGTGGAAAAGCTGTTTGAGGACAGCGACGCGCCTTCCACCGGCTACCGGAACGATGAAAACATGTATGTCGAGCTGTACAAATATCCGGACGATCCGGATAATACGGCTCCGAATCAGGCGTACTTTATTCCGGAAGACAAATATTTCCGGCAGTTCATCAACGCCGATTCCTCTAACGCGACGCTGACCGGCGCCGGATACGGCGTCTCAATATCCAAATCGATCAACTTTGACGCGATCGCGGATAACGATACGGAGAACCGCCTGGTCAAGCTGCATTACTCCGCGACCGTCACGGAAGCCAGTAACCTGGATAAGGCGGAGGACTGGTGGGAAGCGGTCGAGCTGGGCGCCATCAAGGAGGAAAAGAGCGGCGTCTGGTACGATCTGCTGCCGGAGGGCGTCCGTCCGCTGACAAAGACGGTCAAAGCAACCCGTTCGGGGGACAGGATTACTTCTATCAAAACCTATCCCAACTGGCGGGGGACCGGTCGTATTCTGATGGTCGTCAAAATGGACCTGGAAGCGGATCCGCGGGGCAACCCCGTTTCTGACAAACCGGCGATCAAGTTTGACGCGGAATACGACTGGGCGGATATCAACAATATCGGCAGCCATCTCGTGAACTATATCGGCTTCGAGAGCGGAGACGATGAGCAGTTGGGCTCTTTGAAGGAACGGATCGGCGAGCCGGACGCGATGGTCAGAAAGAATAACTATACAACGCCTGACGCGCCGCAGGAGATTGTCGACGCTTTCCGCGATCTGGATCCTTCGTCGGATGAAAACCGCTTTGTTTACGCGAAGGTGGATGTGAACCTGAGCGTGGACCAGATGGCGCAGACGGAGTACGTCAAGAGCGTCCAGAGCGATCGGGACGGAATCTGGACCCAGGGCCTGGACGGGCAGACCCAGGTCAACGTGTACGAAGGCGAGAACTATACCTACCGGCTGCGTGTCGCCTCCTGCAAGGATACGATCACCGGCAACATGGTGATGTACGATTCTCTTGAAAACTATATCATTCCCAGCGGTCTGGATGAAACGAAGGACCGGACCAAGCTGGCGGATTACAATGATGTCCAGAGCAAGAAGGACTGGGACGGCGACTGGAAGCGGAAGACCGTTCAGGTCGGCGCTGAAGGATCCAAACAGGATCTGGAGGTCGGCGGACAGTGGCGCGGCACGCTGCTTTCCATTGACGTCAGCGATATGATCAAGCAGGGCTGCGCGCCGGTGATCTATTACGCGACGGAGCCGTGGCTCCAGTTCGGCGACACCACCGGCAGCGTGGTGGACGAAACCATCTTCTTCAATTATGAAGGCCGCTATGACCTGACAGACAAGACCTGGACTAAGGTTGCCGCGGCGGACGTCAAGGACGGCGTCTGGACGGTGCCGGACGGCGTCGATGTAGCGGCCATCGCGCTGGACCTGCGGAAGCGGGCGGACGGAACGCCCTTCGAGCTGCACAGCCAGGAAACGACCTACGCGCTGCTGCATATGGTCGCGCCGGACGATCACGGCGATGAGACGCAGTGGCACGCCAAGGGCGCCTACGCGCACAAGAACGCGGACGGTTCCGCCTCCACCAACGACGATATCGATTGGGAAAAGGCGCTGGATCCGGTCAACAATATGCACGCGTACAATAACACGCGTCTGATCGCGTCCCAGTCGGACGAGCGGAATCCTTCCGCTTCCTCCTTTATCACCATGATCCGGAACGACTACACCCGCGTCGGGATCATGCCCCGGTTCATTCAGGTCAGCAAGATCTGGCAGGACGATAACAACCATGACAATATGCGTCCTGCCTCCGTTACGGTGACGATGAAGCGGAAGCTGAAATCGGAAAAAACCTGGCAGACGGTGCTGGATGAAACGACCGGCAAGCCGGTTGCCGCGACCCTGAACGAGGAAAACGGATGGAAGGAAATGTTCTATCAGCAGGACGCGGTCGACGAGCAGGGCCGGGAATGGGAATATACTTTTGAGGAAGAACCGATTCCGGGCTATACCGGCAGTCTCATCTGGCAGGATGACGCGCACGTTCAGCTGACCAACAGTCATCCAAACGAAAAGACTGAGGTCACGGGAACAAAACGCTGGCAGATGAGCGATGGCAGCCCGTTGACCGCGGACGCGGAAAAGCTCGTACCGGCATCCGTTACGATCAAACTCTACCGCGCCGGGAAAAGCGGCGGGAAAGAGTACTGTAAATCCCTGACGGTGAGGCCCGACGGGGAAGGAAACTGGAACTACGCGTTCACCAATCTGGACAAATATGAACGCGGCGGTTTCGAGTACGTATATTCACTGTATGAAGAACGCTCGGACGCTTTCTTCCCCTCCACGGGGGATCCGTCCACGCTGCCGGACGGTTATACGCTGCCCGCGGGCGTTGATCCGGCGGCTTTGGATCAGCTGATCAACTTCCATTTCACCGAAGGCGATCTGCGGTTCGGAAAGGAGATCCGGGACGCCTCGGACGCGTCAAAGGATCAGGAGTTTACCTTTACGCTGACGCTTGAGGGCGGAGACGGTCTGCCCGTGGCCGGCGAGTTTGATTACACGGTCTATGATGTCACGGCGGATCCCGCGACAGGCGAGGAGACGCTGACCGTAGCCGGTACCGGCAAGATCGCGCATGAAGGAACGTTCAGCCTGAAGGCGAATCAGCGGGTTGTGATCAAAAAGCTCCCGACAGGCGCGAAATATACGGTGGAAGAGGAACTCCCGGACGGTTGGACCGCGGTTTCGAAGCGGGTTGATTCGGGTAAGGTTACCGCTGCCGGTTCACCTCTGTTTACCTTTGTCAACCGTTACAGCGCGACCGGTACGGCGTCGCTTCAGCTGACCAAGGACCTGACCGGTCATAACATTCCGGGCGGTAAATTCAGTTTTGATTTGATCGACAACAATCCGGAAAGCCCGACATACGGTGAGGTGATCCGGACCGCGCAGAGTTCGTCGACAAAAGGAAAACGCGCGGAGGACGGTTCACTCTCTGTTTCCGGCGAGGTTTCGTTCCCGGCACTCAAATACACGCAGGCGGACCATGGCAAAACCTATGAATATATCCTTCGGGAACATATTCCGGACGACGCGGAGGAGCAGCCGGACGGCACCTGGCTCCGGGCGGGATATACCTATACGGCGAAGGAGATCAAAGCGCGCGTTACGCTGACGGACAACGCCGACGGAACCGTGTCCGCGGAGATTCAGTATTATGACGACGACGCCGGCGAGTGGAAGGACGCGGCGGAATTCGCTCCGTCACTGAAAAACGCATATCACGCGAAGGGTGAATATACCTTTGTGGCCCGGAAGGAGCTCCTCAAACGGGAGCTGAAGGAAGGCGAATTTACCTTTGAACTGGTCGAAACGACTGTGGACGAAGAGGGAAACGAAACACCGGGCAAGGTGATCCGGCAGAAGGCCTGCGACGCGGACGGCACGGTCACGTTTGATCCGATTGAGTATACCGAGCTGGATGTGGACAAGGATTATTACTATCTGCTCCGCGAGGTGAGGGGCACGGATCCCACGGTCATCTACACGGAGGATACCTATCTTTACAAGCTGCATATTTCCGATCTGAACAACGGAAAACTGAAGTTCACGGAATCGAACGGCAGAGAATCATCAGAGCCCGATCTGTATGTGTATATCATCCCGGTGCCGGACTGGACCTTCGACCATAATATCGTTACTTCCGCGCCGACAGAGGCCGGCAGTTTGGTATACGAGTATACGCAATTTTTTCATCCGTTTTCGGAGCAGGCGCCTTATCCGCCGCCTATTTGGAAAATACCGTTCAGCACATTCCAGAAGAGATTGGGCGCGATGCTCTGTCCGGAATGCGGCGGTAAGGGTGTCAATTGTCCATATTGCGATGACAAAAAATGGTTTATTGACGATCAGACGGGTATGAAGCCGGAATATTCGGATTATATTATAACATACAAAGATTATGAGATTGGTCAGACTGAGTTCAGCAAGTATAGCATTCCGTGGGTTGATGCGGGACCGATCAATGTACCGTATTCCGTTTATTCAGACGGTCGGATTCCGGATGTCAGTTCTCCTTTGTATATCTTGTTTGGTGGACATGAAGGCCGGGGTATCTTTGAGGATTTGGATGATTTTACCGCGCGGACGGGTGGATTGTACGGTGAAGACATCTATGAAAAATACTTTGCGAATTCGATCGGATACGGGTATTCGACCTTTATCAGTTATGCAAAGCCGGATCCTGAAGTATCTTCTTGGTTCCATTATGATTATGATTGGGAAGGAGATGGCTTAGCATATATTCTGCTGGCGGAGGATACCGTTCAGAAACTGGATAAGCCGGTCCTGACCAACGACCTGAAGGACGGAACCCTGAAGGTGACTAAAAAGTTGACCGCAGAGAGTACCGGCGGCGATCCGGGTCAGCTGTTTGATTTCCGGATTAAGCTGTCCGGGGATTACATAAGCGGTCACAAAGTCGCTGTGGGAGACACGACCGGAATGAAATGGATAACCCTTACCGCGGATCCGGACGCGACCGCGGAAGCCGGTATTGATACCGTGTATCTGGATTATCAGATTAAGGCTCGTAAAACATTGGAAATCGACTACATACCGGCCGGTACGGCTTATGAAGTGTGGGAAGATACGCCGCAGGGCTGGATTCTGGTGGAGAAAACAAACGATACCGGTGTGATCGATCCGCTGGTAACCGATGAAGCAATCTTCACGAATGAGTACGCGCCGAATAAGGCGACCGCGACGGTCAAGGCGACCAAGTATCTGGACGGGGCTCCCGCGAAGAAAGCGTTTACCTTTGTCCTGTATGAAGTGGACGAGGCCGGTGCCGAAACCGAAATTGACCGGAAGGATAACAATACGTCAAGCGGCGCTGTCAGCTTTGACATTCTGACCTACACGAAGGCAGGCACGCATAACTATGTGATCCGCGAAGTCGTGGATGATCCGGATCCGCTGCTGAACTATGACACTCATGATGAAAAACTGACGGTTGAAGTTAAGGATGACGGAGCCGGAAACCTGACCGCGGCCGTGACCTACGGAGACGGAACGAACTCTCAGGCTATCTTTAAAAATACAACAAAGCCCGGCAGCCTGCGGATCACCAAGACTACCGTCGGCATGACGGACAAGGCCTCGAACGCGGAGTTTACGTTCGACGTAGTGCTGGAAAGCAATGATCATGCTCCTCTGGCCGGCACCTGGGACGCTGTTCGTACCGCTGGCGACGGCACAACGACAAACGAGACCCTGAAAACGGACAGTGACGGTAAAGCGACGCTGAAGCTGAAAGCCGGCGAGACACTGCTGATCAAGGGCCTGCCGGACAAGGCGCGCTATACCCTGACGGAGAAAAATCTGTCTCTGGGATGGACACAAACCGGCGCGTCCGGGACAAGCGGACAGATCGCGGCTGAGGAAACGCCGGGCAAAACTCCTTCCGAGGCGTCCTTTGAGAACACCTACTCCGCCTCCGGCACAGCGAAGCTGCGCGTTGAAAAGCAGGTGGAAGGTGAAACGGTCGAAGCCGAGCGCTACACCTTTGAACTGATCGACATGAATCCGGACAGCCCGACCTACAAACAGGCGCTGGAGCAGGCGGTCAACGACACGGACACCGAGGAAACCGTGTATGATCCGGTCAGCGGAGAAGTGGTTCCCAACCCCGATTACGGGAAATCCGTGGCGAAATTCTCAGCTCTCCGGTTCACGGAGGAAGGCGAGTATACCTATACCATCCGTGAAATCAAACCCGCGTCCGGAGACGCGAAGTATGATCCGGATCTGGTATATGATACGCGTACGGTCACGGCAACCGTAACCGTTAAGGATGAATCCGGTACCGGAAAACTGACCGCGACTGTCGCTTATCAGGACGGCGCGGGCGAGGATCATAAGGCGTTCGTGAATACACGGAAGCCCGGCGGTCTGAAGATCACCAAGACAACTGTCGGCACGACGGACAGCAATAAGGATCAGGCGTTCACTGTGGAGCTCCTGCTGAAGGACCGGTTCGGCGAAGCACTGACAGGCACTTATCCCATGACGCGCGGAACAGAAACCGAAACGCTCACGGTCACCGGCGGCAGTGCTTCCGTGACCCTGAAGGGCGGGGAAACCGTTCAGATTGATAACCTGCCGTACAAGGCGACCTGGGAGCTGTCGGAACAGTCCGCGAAGGGCTGGACCCTGACGGATCAGCAGGGAACTTCCGGAACGGTAGCCGCGGAAGTGATCGCGGAGGCTTCCTTTGAGAACACCTATCACGCGACCGGCGAAGCGGTTCTGCAGGCGCGGAAGGCTATGGATCCCGAGAACCTCGCGATTCCCGCGGAAATGTTCTCCTTTATCCTGCAGGATGAAAAGGGCGGCGAACTGCAGCGCGTGAAGAATGACGCGGACGGTCTCGGCACCTTTGAGCCGATCGTCTACACAGAAGCGGATATCGGCAAAACGTTCACTTATACCGTGCTGGAACAGCAGGGTGTGAATACACCGACAAAGACGCGGTATTCCTTTGACAAAACAAAGTATACCGCCACGGTGAAAGTGACCGACAACGGAGACGGAACGCTGAGCGCTGAGATCACGTACAGCCTGAACGACAGCCCCGCTGACATACCGTTGCTGACCAACTCCACCTCTGTCAGCATTCCGGTGCGCAAGGTCTGGTCCGGCGATGAAGCCGTGAAGGCGGATGTCCGTCCGGCTGATGTGATGGTGGAACTGCTCGCGGACGGAGAAGTCGTCGCGAAGCGTTCTGTCACCCCTGCCATGGCCACGGAAGAGGGCGGCGATATCTGGGAAACGGTATTCGCCGGCATGCCTGAATACAACAACGGCAAAAAGATTACCTATACGGTCCGGGAAGCGGAACCGCTCGCGGAAGACTATGACGCTGTTCTTTCCGAAGACGGGGACACGAAGGTCATCACCAATGTTTATGATGACGCGACGGTAACCTTCGGCGGCAAAAAGACCCTGAAAGACGCGACGCTGGAAGCGGATCAGTTCAGCTTTACGGTCCGGGCGAAGGACGGGGAAGACATCCCGATGCCGGAAACAGTCACGGTGACAAACGCCGATGACGGAACCTTCACCTTTGACCCGATCACCTACCGCCTGTCCGATCTGGGACGGGATTCCGACGGAAAGCTGAACCCGGAGAAGGAGTTCGTCTATATTCTCTCCGAGGATCATCCGGCGGACGCGGTTCTGAACGCTGAAGGAACGTTCTACGAGGATGACGCTTATCGGTATGACGCGGCGGAGTATGAGATCACAGTCACGCTGGCCTACGATCCGGACGAACATACACTTAGCGCGACGGCGGACCCGGTCAATGAGGATGTTGAATTCACGAATGAGGCTGTGATTCCTGAAACGACCGAATATACGGTCACAAAGATCTGGGATGACGCGGATGACGCGGACGGTCTGCGTGATTCCTACACCGTGCAGCTGTACGCGGACGGCAAGGCAGTACTGGATCCGCAGACGCTGGACGCGGATGAAACGACTTATACCTGGTACGATCTGCCGAAGTATGACGGCAGTGAGCTGATTGTGTATACGGTGGATGAAATCGGCGTGCCGGACGGATATACCCGGAGTGTTGACGGGAATACGATCACGAACATCCATAAACCCGTACCGACACCCACGCCGACGCCGACGCCCACACCGACCCCGACGCCCACGCCGACCCCGACACCCACGCCGACACCGACGCCCACGCCGACGCCTACACCGACACCCACACCGACACCCACGCCGACGCCGAGACCCACCCCGACGCCCACACCCAAGCCGAACCCGTATAAGTTCACCT
>JAKSQH010000011.1 GCA_024404245.1 Clostridia bacterium | reverse complement strand
CGTTTACACGCTGGATCAGTTCCTGTATGAACACAATCTGACCGAAGAGGCCGTCATTGAAAAAGGCAGGGAATATATCCTTGCGCATACATCCTGTAGCGAAGATGAACTGAAGCAGGCCGCTTTCATTGTCGGAACCATGTTTGATGATCCGGTCAATCCGGATCAGCACAGGATCCACCCCACACTGCTGGTGATACTTGATAACGGTGATAACGCGGGAATCCGGTGGGATATGCAGTTTGACATGGATCTCAATATCATTCACTTTGAAGAGACAACGGAAAATATCAACGGCTGACAGCCTGCCATAGCCATTCGCGCCCGCCGTGTGCTGACGGGCGCGTTTATGTACAGAATCGTATTCAACTTACTTAATTTTTGTGATATAACTGTTTTGCCAGGGGAAAAGGCAGCGCCGGTGTTGCTCAATCCGGAATCTGTTTCAGAAATCATGTTGATTTTCAACCGTTCCGCGCGATATCCGCGCCGGAAAAACAAAAATGCACTGACAGGGAATATTCCTCCATATCACTTCGTTGATTGATATGGAAGCCGGCGCAATACGTGAAAATTCACGTGCGTTCAATATTACCGCTTCAGGAGGCTGAAAATGAAACTGAGGACCTGTATTGCCCTTCTGCTCATCATGCTTACTGTTTTTACCGCCTGCTGCATCCCGGCGGCGATGGCCAATTCATGGGGCCTGTCCGCCGGAACGCTGTATAAATTCGTCAGCAGTACCCATGACTATGATGACTATTCCGCGATCAGCAACTGCGTCAGCAAAAACGGAATTGAAGCCGCCGTGCTCGGCTCGCGTTATCATAATGTGCTGCTGCTCAGCCTGAACAAAGGTGAAGTGCAGGTGCTGCATACAGCGGTATGGCAGCCTGAAGATACGGAGAAACCCCCGAAACTTTCCGTCGACGGAACCGCTTTGACCGTATCGTATCCGGGCATCGGGTCCGAATATACTTTTGACTATGACACTTCGGAATTCGCTGCCGGATATTCCCTGATTTCATATCAGTGGGATGACATCTGGGAATATGACGCGCAGAGATACGGTTATGTGTGTGATGATCTTTGGTGGAACACTGTTTCACCGATTCCGGTCGGTCAGTTCCACGCGCGGCTTCCGTTCTCCGGGTATTCAGCTGAAGCAACGAACATATGCTGCTCACTGACCGGCAGGGATGTTCTCTTTGGCGGGACCGGCACTGAAATAAAGGGGAAGAAAGAAAACGTTCCGGTCTATTCGGCACCGGACAAGGCGAGCTACCGCGCGGGTAACGGGAAAGCTTCAGTCAATCCCAGGGGCGGTTTCCGCTATCTCCGGTCAGACGGGGACTGGGATCTCATAGAATATGAGGTGTCCGTACGTACGCACCGGGTCGGATATATTCAAAAAGGTTATGTGGATGACCGCCGGCAGCAGGAGAACTTTGCGCGTATCCCGATGCACGTTACTGGCGGTACTTATCTGACGGACGATCCGTGGGTCAGTGAATATCACAGCTTTACGCTTCCGGCGGGGACCGCGGTAACGGTTCTCGGTATGGCGGATTACTATTACGCTTATGTTGAAGCAGAACCGGACGGTCAGAAAACGCGGGGCTTTGTGCCGGCAGGTCAGCTGACACCCGATCTTCCCGAGGCATCGGAAACCCGCCTTGACGGCGCGTACTTCAACACCGCGGGCGGAGGCTTTTTCGGCACGCTGCTGGATTTTCACGCGGACGGCACGATGGAAGCCTATGACATCAACGAAAGTGCATTCATCTGTACGGATTATGAAGGGCAAGACGGATCGTGGTATACGGATGTCGCGTTTGACAATGCTGCTTCATTGCCTTTTCTGTTCAATCAAAGAAGCTACAGGTATCAGCTGTATCCTTACAACCGGTCATGGGGGTTGTATTGGGCCGATGTGCCTTACATCCTGTGCGCCGAATTCACGGAGGATGCCGGGAATAAAGTGTACCGGTATTACGGACTTGAAATCGCGGAAAACAACAGCATCAATTTCTACACCTATGAAGGGAGCGGCGGCTACGCGCCTGTAACGGGGTTCCCTGATGTTGAGAATGCCATGATCGGTGCTGATACTTCCGCTGAAAATTGAAGAGTGGAGTATTCACAAATACACCGGGATATCATATGTGCCGCAGTTCTTTGATGCCGCGGTCGGCAGGCATTCAGACTTTGTATTCAGCAATACATTGCCGTATCCGATCAGAATTCTGGCAACCGCCGGGAACGGAATCATCAATGTATTTATCATGCGGGCTGAATATGACGCGAAGTAGCCGGAAAGACAGTAAAGTAACGACTGCCGGCCGGCGGAGCGCCCGGTGGAATGACAGGTAACGGTTAACAGCACCGGGAAAAACCGCGGGATAACCGGCGGAGAAACGGAGGAAACGCGCGGATGAAATACACGCTGGTGATTTTTGATCTGGACGGAACACTGCTGGAGACGCTCACGGATCTGACAGCCTCGCTGAACCATACCATGAGACATTTCGGCCTGCCGGAACACAGTACGGACGAAGTGCGGGGCTTTGTGGGTAACGGAATTCCGAAGCTGATCGAGCGGGCGTGCCCGCCTGAATATACTCCGGAACAGCGCGAACCGGTCTGCCGTGAATTTATGGGATATTATCTGGAGCATTGCAAAGACGCGACAGCGCCCTATGACGGGATCCTTTCACTGCTGGAGAAGTTGAAGAGCAACGGGATCGGAATCGCGGTGAGCTCCAATAAGGCGGACGAAGCGACAAGGGCGCTTTGCAGCCGGATGTTTCCGGGACTTACGGATTATGTGCTGGGATCACGGAAGGGAATACCGAACAAACCGGCGCCGGACGGTGTGCGGATGATCATGGAAGAGATGGGACGCGGAACGGAGGAAACGCTGTATGTGGGAGATTCGGACGTGGATATCAGGACGGCGGAGAACGCCGGAATTCGTTGCGTTTCCGTCAGCTGGGGCTTTAGGAACGTTGATTTCCTGCTGGCGCACGGCGCGAAGACGATTATCGGTCACCCGGAGGAACTGATCCTGCTGATGCAATAAACGGACATCGGGTCCGGATCGGAATAAGGAGGAGACAATATGAAAACAGCAGTACTCTGGTCCAGCCCCAATCGGGACGGACTGACCGCGGCCGCGAAGGACCGGATGATCGCGGGACTGAAAAAAGCCGGGGTCGAGGTGGACGAGATCCATCTCAACAGCATGCACATAGAACACTGCCGCGCTGGAGCTTGCCGGGGAAACCTACGCGGAGAGACTGGAAAACGGATTTGATATGTATTACTGATGTGCCGCAAAGATGCTCCGGACTGACACATATCAGCTGTTCACCAACGCGGAAGTGAAACCGCGCGACACAATGAAGGTCCGGTGGAACCGTTTGCCGGGTGATGATATACTCAGAGGTGCGTTTATGAATTGTGATCTGCTCTTTTTGATTCTGGCGCTGGTTGCTGTATTGTCATTCTGTACCGTCGCGGAGGCGGATACGGTCCGCTCGCCGGAGGAACTGCCGAAGCGGGACGGAATGCCGCCGCTGATGACGCTGGAAAACGGTATGCCGGTGCGGACGGCAGAGGACTGGGCGCTTCGGCGCGCTGAATTGCTGGACCTTTATTCCGTATGGATGTACGGGAAAATGCCGGACCCGTCCGCGGAGACAGTCACATGGGAGATTGCTCCGCATGAAAAGCTGCCCGGACAGAAGCTGACGATCCATATCGCGCGTGATGAAAAGGAAACATCGTTCAGCGTTGTTGTCAATCTGCCGGAGGAACCCGCGCCCGAAGGCGGCCGGCCCTGCTATCTGGAATACGGTTTTTCATGGGGCGGCGGCGTGTTCATCTCGGATAACTGCAAATATGCCGCGTCCCGCGGATATGCCGGCATCACCTATATCCCGACGGATGTCGCTTCGGATAACGAGCGACATACGGGCGCGTTCTACAGGCTGTATCCTTTTGACGGGGAAGCGGGTGATTTTCCCGGTGTTCTGGCGGCCTGGGCATGGGGCGCGTCCAAAGTGATCGACGCGCTGGAAAACGGCGCGGGTGAAGCACTCGGAATTGATCCGCGCGGCTGCATCGTTGCCGGCGTATCCAGATACGGAAAGAGCGCCGCGGTTGCCGGCGCGTACGACTCCCGCATCCGTGTTACGGTTCCGTCCTGCTCCGGTGCCGGCGGTGTGGCTGTTTACCGCACGGACAACCACGGCAAGGAATACGACCTTTCCTCTCTGGGCGGAAGTGAAAGCTGGGTAAACGATTCCATCAACGAGCCGCTTTCCAACCTGCAGGGCGGCGAAGGATACTGGTTCTGTGAAAACTTCCGGAAGATTCCGGACGCGGAATCGATCCCTGTGGAGCAGTATATGCTCTGCGCGCTGGCTGCCGCTCCGGACCGGCACCTGATTGTGGTGACCGGCATTACCTCAGAGGGCTGGAACAACACCGAAGGCCAGTGCCTTGCCTGGCTCGGATCCCAGCCGGTATGGGAGCTGCTGGGCTGCGGGGAGCAGAAGAATATGATCATCCACCCGGACGGTCACGCGATCCTGAACTCCGATATGAAAATGATCCTTGACTACTGCGATGTGCATCTTCGCGGCGCGGACCCGGCGGAAGCGGAAACAGATTTTTCGCTTATGAAAGGCAATCTCTTTCTGCAATACAACCGCGACCGGCTTGATCCCGCCTTTGATCTGCCCGGATTTGAATGCCCTTTATTCAAGTGACCCGGTTAATGCTTTAAAGGCAAAGAAAACCCCGTTCAGGATCACGGGTGTTGTTCCCGTGATCCTGGACGGGGTCTTTTGCGCGAATACGGTTTCCGGAGACTTTCGCGTCAGAAATTGCTGCCGTTCCAGCCCCAGTCATTCACGCCGTGATAGGTGACATAAATCCGGTTACCCGGGATGCCGAGCACCTCGCCGTAGATCCGGCAGATTTCGGCTGTCATGCGGTTGTAAGCGTCGCTTCCGGCTTCGCCGAAGAGGCTGACGGAAACATACGCGCCCTTTTCAAGCCGTTTTCCGGCAAACCAGAGGTCGTACCCGTCCTCTATGCCGACCATGAGATAGCTCTCCGGCTTGTGCAGAACGGGAAGCGCGGCGCCGAGGGCGGACTTGACTTCCTCCTTCTGCGCGTCGGTCATTTTTACGGTCACTTTGGAATCAATAAACGGCATTACAGGTACCTCCTTTATTTGTGCTGCGGCGTTGCCGCGGCTGTTTTTTCTTCTTTCCGGCGGCCGACGATCATGGAGTCGGCCAGGTTATAAGCCTGCTGGAATATATTACCGATCAGAAGCGGAACGGCGAAGACGGTCAGAAGGACCATCGGCTTGCCTTCCGTCATATTCATGGTGGTGTCCCTGCGCATAAGTCTGCCTCTCACGCGATTAAAAATAACCTATGGAAGAATACACCCTGACGCGCCCGCGGTCAATGCCGGATTGAACCGTTTTATGACGGAAAAACGCGTTTCCTCATTTAACTGTTCTTCGGATTTTTCCTCCACATGTCCGAATTGGCCGTGAAGAAATGACGAATGGACGGTTGAAAAAACGAACGATTTCTGATAAAGTAATAAAATCATACGCATGGGCGGAAAGGAAGCCGTGAGGATGCCGGAACCCGGGAAACTGTTCAGTGAGGGTAAGGGTAAGCGGATCTATGAGACGGATGATCCGGATTACGCGATCGTTTATTTCAAGGATGAAGCAATGGCGTACCATGGCCTGAAACGCGGGCGCATTCTCGGAAAAGGTGAAGTGAACAACGCTGTATGCGCGCATATTTATCCGCTGCTGGAGCGGAACGGAATCGGCACGCATTTTGTGGAGCAGCTTGACCGCCGGCAGAGCCTTGTGCGGAAGTGCGAGATGATCCCGATCGCCTTCAAAGTGAGGAACCGCGCGGCCGGCAGCCTGTCCGAGAGGTTCGGGTTACCGGTAGGGCAGAAGATGGAACCCTGCGTGCTGGAAATGTATTACCGCGATGAGGATGAAACCGCGCCGCTGCTGAACGCGTGGCATATCAGAGCCATGAAGCTGGCGACGGATGAAGAGCTGAGCGAAATGGAAGCCGTGGCCATGAAGGTGAACAGCATCCTGACCGCGTATCTCGCGGAGATCGGTATTGACCTGATTGACTTCAAGCTGGAATTCGGCCGGTATCACGGCAAAGTGATCGTGGCGGACGAGATCAGCCCGGATACAGCCCGCTTCTGGGACGCGAAAACACACGAACCGCTTGATTTTGACCGCTTCCGCAGGGACCTGGGGAACGCCGCCGAAGCGTATCAGGAGGTTCTGCACCGCATGATGGGTATGGACGAACAATGACCGGAGGCGGAAACATGCTGAAAAGACTGACGGCTTTGCTGCTCGCGTTGCTGCTGTTTATTCCGGTATCTTCCACCGCGCTGCTGTTCACCACAGAGGACGGCGCTTTCCCGGCGCTGAATGAAGCCGGGTTCATTGATAAAGATGAATTTGTCTATGAAAATGAAAAAGACGGCGTATGGCGCTACTGTTCGGATACGCTGAAAGTGGAAATCTTCCGCAGAGAACAGGCAAAACCCGCCCGTGTATGGTACGAGGCGGAGGTCTGGGCTGCCGAAGGTGAAACTTTGCGCATGATTCCGAACGATGCCGGAAAATGGATGAAGAGCACGGACTACCCGTACAAAATCGCGCGGAAGAACCGCACCGTGCTCGCGGTCAGCAGTGACTACGCGCACCTAAGAATACAGAAAAAACAGCGGACGGGTATCATTATCCGCGGCGGCGTGATTTACGGGCAGAAAACCCGGGCGAAGAATAAGGGCACCTTTCCGAACCTGGACTGCATGGCGCTGTATCCGGACGGGGACATGAAAGTATTCTGGTCCGATGAGAAAACGGCTGAGGAATACCTTGAGGACGGCGCTTATGATGTGCTCGCGTTCGGCCCGTGGCTGATCCGCGACGGCGAACTGAATGAGACAGGGCTTAAGAAATACGGCACGAGCAAAGCCCAGCGCACCGCGGTCGGCATGGTTGAAAAAGGCCATTATTTTCTGATGATGCTTGAGGGCAGAATCACGCGGAGCAAGGGCGACACATGCGCTTTTCTGGCGGAGAAGCTGCTTGAAAAGGGCTGCGTAACGGCGATGAATCTGGATGGGGGACAAACCTCGTCCATCGTGTTTATGGGACACCAGCTGTGCAGAATGAAAAACGGTACCGGCAACCTTGCCTCGCGGCGGACGGCCGATATCCTGGGCATCGGCACATCGGAATACGTGCGCGAAACCGGCGATCCGTTCTGACGGACGGGTGTTTCCCGGAAAGGACATAATTCTTCTCCGCGACATTGTAATACAACGGTTGCAATGCTTAAGCAAACGTGATATACTAACCAACGGTGTTTTTCGCGAGAAAGCACTTAGTTTGTGATTTTCGCCCGACAGAGGGCAGGAGGGACGTATTCCATGAGTCATACCTATGAGAAGATCTCCGGCAACAAAGCAAAGCTGACCTTTACCATCCCCGCCGAGCAGTTTGACGAAGCGATGCAGAAGGCTTATCTGAAGACCCGCGCGAAGATCAATGTGCCCGGCTTCCGCAAGGGCAAGGCTCCCCGCAAGTTCATTGAGAATATGTACGGCGAAGGCGTTTTCTATGATGACGCGTTCGAAATGATCTTCCCGGATGCTTATGAAGCTGCCGTGAAAGAGTTTGACCTGAAGGTTGTGGACCGTCCCGATGTGGATGTGCAGGAAATCGGCGCCGGCAAGGATCTGCAGTTTACCGCCGAAGTGTTTGTGCGTCCTGACGTCACCCTGGGTGACTATAAAGCGCTGACCGTTGAGGTCGAAAAGAAGCATGAAGTGACGGCTGAAGAAATCGACGCCCGCATCAACCAGGATGTCGAAAAGGTTTCCCGTACCGTGGATGTGGAAGACCGCCCCGTGCAGGACGGCGACACCGTGAACCTGGACTATGCCGGCACCGTGGACGGCGTTGCCTTTGACGGCGGCACCGCTGAGGGCCAGACCCTGAAGATCGGCAGCCATCAGTTCATCCCCGGCTTCGAGGAGCAGATGGTCGGCATGCAGATCGGCGAAGAGAAGGATCTGGATGTGACCTTCCCGGAAGAATACCACGCTGAGGAGCTGGCGGGCAAAGCCGCTGTGTTCCATGTGAAGGTCAACGGCATTCAGGCGACCGAAGCTCCCGAGCTGGATGATGATTTCGCCGCGGACGTGAGCGATTTTGACACCTTTGCCGAATACAAGGCTTCCATTGAAAAGGAACTGACCGACCGCGCCGACAGGAACCATGATGTCGCCGTTGAGAACGCGCTGGTTGAAAAGGCCGTTGAAAACGCGCAGACCGACATCCCCGCCGCGATGATCGATGATCAGGCTTCCTACATGGTACGTGAAATGTCCATGCGTATGGCGTATCAGGGCCTGAAAATGGAAGACTACATGAAGTACACCGGCCAGACCATGGATGACCTGAAGAACATGTACAAGCCCGAAGCTGAAAAGCGCGTAAAGATCGAGCTGGTGCTGGAAGCGATCCGCAAGGCTGAAGCGATTGAGCCTTCCGAAGAGGAAGTTGAAGCGCAGATCGCCGAGCAGGCGAAGGAAATGGGCCGTGATGTCGAAGAATTCAAGGCGTCCCTGACTGATGAGCAGAAGGAATACCTGAGCGACAGTGCCGCGATCCGCAAGGTTGTCGATCTGCTCAAGGCGGATGCCGTTGTGACCGACAAGGCGGAAGAAACCAAGGAAGAAAATGAGGAAGCCTGATAACAGGCGACATACAGAAGAGGCGGCTTTCGGAACGAGGCTGCCTCTTTGTTTCACGAAAGGAGAAAACGTAAATGGCATTGGTACCTTATGTTATTGAACAGACGAACCGCGGCGAAAGAAGCTACGATATTTATTCCCGCCTGCTGAAGGACCGCATCATTTTCCTGGGCGGCGAGATTGATGACGATGTGGCGAATCTGGTTGTCGCGCAGATGCTGTTCCTCGAAATGGAGGATCCGGACAGCGATATCAGCCTGTACATCAACAGCCCCGGCGGCTCCGTAACCGCGGGCATGGCGATTTATGACACCATGCAGTATATCAAGCCGCAGGTGCGCACGGTGTGCGTCGGCATGGCCGCGTCCATGGGCGCATTCCTGCTGATGGCCGGCGAAAAGGGCAAGCGGCTGGCGCTGCCGAATGCCGAAGTGATGATTCACCAGCCGCTCGGCGGCGCGCAGGGCCAGGCGACCGACGTCGCGATCCGCGCGGAATGGCTGATGAAGACCAAAAAGAAAATGACCGCCATGATGGCGGAAATGACCGGACAGCCGCTGAAGAAGGTTCAGCAGGATGTTGAACGCGACTATTTCATGGACGCGGCGGAAGCGCTTGAATATCATATTATTGATGAGATTTATCAGCCCCGCCGGGATGAGAAAAAGTGAGGATAAAGCATGGCCAACAATAATTACGGACGCCCCGCGGGACACAGGTGCTCTTTCTGCGGAAAAGATCAGTCCATGGTGGAGCGGCTGATTGCCGGACCGAATGTGTACATCTGCAATGAGTGCGTGGAGCTGTGCATGGATATCATGGAGGATGAATCCGCCCATACCGCGAAGAGCGGCGGATTCGACACCGGCAAAAAGCTTCCGACGCCTTCCGAAATGAAGAAGACGCTGGATGATTATGTGATCGGTCAGGAACGCGCGAAGCGCGCGCTGAGCGTTGCCGTGTACAACCACTACAAGCGCATCGGCAACAGAGCAGGCAGGGAGGATGCCGAGCTGCAGAAGAGCAATATCCTGATGCTCGGCCCGACCGGTTCCGGCAAGACTTATCTGGCGCAGACGCTGGCACGGGTGCTTGAGGTGCCTTTTACCATTGCCGACGCGACGAGTGTAACGGAGGCCGGCTATGTCGGTGACGACGTTGAAAACATTCTGCTGCGGCTGATTCAGGCGGCGGATTACGACATTGAAAAGGCGCAGCGCGGTATTGTGTATATTGATGAGATTGACAAGATCGCCCGCAAGGCTGAGAATATGTCGATCACGCGCGATGTCAGCGGTGAAGGCGTGCAGCAGGCGCTGCTGAAGATCCTGGAGGGAACGGTTGCCAATGTACCGCCGCAGGGCGGCAGAAAGCATCCGCATCAGGAAATGATCCAGATCGACACGACCAACATCCTGTTTATCTGCGGCGGCGCTTTTGACGGGCTGGTTCCGATCATTGAAAGCCGCATCGGCAAGAAAGCGCTCGGCTTCGGCGCCGAATTGCAGAGTAAGCAGGATCCGTCCAGAACCGACGCGCTGAAGGACGTGCGGCCGGAGGACCTGACGAAGTACGGCCTGATTCCCGAGTTTGTCGGCCGTCTGCCGATCGTGGTGACGCTGGACGGGCTGGATGAGGACGCGCTTGTGCGGATTCTGACCGAGCCGAAGAACGCGCTGTGCAGGCAGTATCAGAAACTGCTTGACCTGGACGGCGTGAAGCTGACCTTCTCGGATGACGCGGTGCGCGCCATCGCGAAGCAGGCCATGGAACGCAAGTGCGGCGCCAGAGGCCTGAGAGCCATTATCGAGGACGCGATGCTGGATACGATGTTTGAGCTTCCGGATATGAAGGATGTAAACGAGTGCGTGATGGATGCCGATGCTGTGAACGGCGGCAAGCCGAAGCTGATCAGCGGCACACGCAGGAGGAACACGAGGAAGAAGGAAAAGGATCCGGAGGAGAGTGCGTAAGGGAGGTTTCGGCCTGCGGCCGACCAAAGGGCTTTGCGATCGCCCTTTGGAAACCTTCGCATGTCCCCACTCTTGGGGCTTTGCGATCCCCCGCAAGCTCAATAGTCGCAGCTCAACACCGTTGAGACTGCTCCTTTTCGCTTGAGAAACTCATTCACGAGATTCCCGCCACCGGCGGTCGTGAATGAGATTTCCCTCGGAAACCTTCGCATGCATACTGTCTGACTTTTGGGACTTTGCAAAAAGAATTTGGGGAAAGACCGGCTGGTCTTTCCCCTTTATTATTTATTGTCGAAATGCGCGTGGATTTTGTCGCGGAGGCGGGCTTTTTCGGTATCATCGCAGAAGGCGGCGTCCGCCGCGTTCAGCAGGATCGCGCGGGCTTCGTCGTTTGTTACGGAGAACTCATCCGTCAGCAGCTGCCATTCACGGCGGATGTCGGTGGCGGAGATCACCGGGTCGTCCGTGTTTACGGTGACCGGGATCCCGTGCTCCATAAAGGTACGGAGCGGATAATGGCTCAGGTCGCTGACGGCTTTGGTGTCCAGGTTGCTGGTGGGACACAGCTCAAGCGTTACGCGGGATTCGGCGAGCCTGCGCATCAGGGCGGGGTCGGATATGCTGCGCACACCGTGACCGATTCTGCGCGCGCCGCAGGAAACGGCCGCTTCAACGCTTTCGGGCCCGGCGGCTTCGCCCGCGTGCACGGTAAACGGGAGCCCCAACTCACCGGCTTTGAGGAGCAGGGAACTGAACAGCGCGTTCGGCCAAATGGCTTCGTTGCCCGCGAGGTCGACACCGCATACCCCTTTGCCGAGATAACGCTTCGCGATCTCCAGGGTTTCAAGGTTATCGTCTCCGGACCTGCTGCGCATGCAGCACAGGATCAGCCCGGTATGACGGTCACCCGCTTCCTTCAGCCCCTGTATGGCGGCAAGCACCGCGTCCTCCTGTGAAAACCCTTCGCGGACGGACAGCAGGGGAGCAAAACGGATTTCCGTGTACATCACGCCCTGCTCCCACTGCCGCTCCAGCACGCGGCGCACGGCCAGCGTGAGCGCGGGCCCGTTACGGAGCAGGGAGGTTGTGAAGTCGAATTTTTCCAGGTAATCCGTGAGAGACCGGCACCCGGAGGACACGCTGATCATCGCTCTCAGTTCATTGTCATCCTCAGGCAGCGGAATGTGCTGCACCGCGGCCAGCTCGCGTACAATGTCCGTATCCAGCGCGCCGTCCAGATGCAGATGCAGGTCAATCAGACAATTTGCGTTATAAGGATTAAAAAGGTTGCTCATTCAATTCACCTGTCAGTCCAGATCACGTGTGAGATCATACATCATAATGCCGGCCGCGATCGCCGCGTTCAGCGATTCCGCGCCGCCGCGCATCGGCAGCTTCAGCCGGTGCGTCGCCTGCGCGCTCACGGCCGGTGACACGCCGTTCCCTTCATTGCCGATAATCAGGCAGAAACGGTCCGACACGCCGGTACGCTCATAGAACGGGGTTCCGTCCAGCTGTGAGGAAAGCACGGAAAAGCCGGATTCGCGGAGGCGGCCGAGTTCCGCGGCCAGATCATCCGGGCGGGAAATACCCATGCGGAAGATGCTGCCCATGGTGGCGCGAAGCACCTTCGGCGAAAACACATCGGCGCACGCGCTGCCGAGGAGCACACCGGTAAAGCCGGCGGCGTCCGCCGTACGGATAATGGTGCCCACGTTTCCGGGGTCCTGCACGTCATCCAGCGCGATGAGCCTGCTACCGCTTGCCTCGGTGCGGGTAAAGCGGAGCACGGCGGCGATTCCCTGCGGTGTTCTGGTATCGCATACCGCGTCAAACACGGCAGCGGGCAGCAGATAAACCGGATAACGCGTAAGCTCCGGGGAAATCTCGCTTTCCATATCCTCACGGACCAGCACGGCCTCAATCGCGAAGGCGGAAGCAAGGGCTTCTGTGACCATTTTCCAGCCTTCCACAATAAAGCAGCCGCTTTCCTTGCGGGCCTTCCTGTCCGCGAGCGAACGCCAGAACAGGACTTTCGGGTTTTTCAGGGAGGTCAGGCGTTCCAAGGATGTTCACCTCTCTTGTGCAGGTCAATCTGTTCGGCGAGCGTGGCAAAGCTGTCCGCCAGACAGTCATATACGTCATTGCCGTTTCCGAAGGCACCGGCGATCGCGGAGTGCACGGCGTTCTCCGCGGGGGTTGTGAGCGGCGCGCGCGGGTCATCCACGAACCAGCCGGGGAAAAGGAGCTGTGCCTCGGCCGGGAATTCACGCTGATACAGAATGAGGAAGTTGATGAGCAGCGCGGCCGGGTCAACCGGCAGGAAACTGTTCATCCGCGGGCCGGACGGCACAAGGGCGGAAGGCGATTCCACAGTGCTCAGCCCGACGGCGAGCTCCAGCTTCGGCTCCGCGGAGCGCAGCAGGAAAGGCGCGTTCACGCGGTCGTTCCTCACAAGGGACTGGAAGCGCCACAGCGCGGCGCGTTCGCTGTCCGGCACAAGATCAAGGAGCTTTCCGCCGCGCCCCGCGAGGCAGACCGGCATGCTGTTCGGCAGCAGATCATTCACACGGGGATCATCGGCGATCTGCTTTGTGATCAGCCCCGAGATTGTGAACAGGAACGAGAGGTAAAGCAGCAACAGCGCGCCGCAGCAGGTGGGCACGCCCGCGCAGATGGAATTGAACATAATGCCCGCGGCTTCATTGCCGTGATCCGCGATAAAGGTATCCAGCGCCAGGCGAGCGCAGCGGAAACCGGAGGGATCCGTTCTCGCGTCCGTTACGCTGCGCTTCAGTGTATGCAGCGCTTCACGCAGCGCGGGGGAGGCGGCGGCCTGCAGATCCCGCTCCGGCAGCAGAGGTTCGCCCAGCAGGAAAGGCAGCAGCATATAGTGGATGCCGAGCGGCAGATGAACGGTCACGGCAGCGGTGTCCGAGCCGCGCAGGAAGAAGGAAAAGTCAGCCGTATCGGACCCGATATCCATCGTAAGGAACGTGCCGCGCACTTCCTCCGGCGCGCAGAAGCGGAAGTAGGCGCCGAGCGCGTCACTGCCGGAAAGGAAGGCAACCTGCGGCAGGAAGGCCGCGCCGGGAAGCCCGCTTTCCTCCGAAACGGTCTGCGCGAGCTGTGTGATCCGTTTGCAAAGCCCGGCGCGCGCGGAATCCGTCATCGCGTCCGGCACGGAAAAGCGCCATGTGAGCGTGGAAGCGCCGCGCACGCGCGCCTGCAGCGCGGTCATCAGCATCAGCTGATGCAGATACAGCGACGCCGCGCGGCTCTTATCGGGATCCCAGGTGAGGGAAGTATACACATGCAGGTCATTCATCGCGGCAAGGTCATCCATGCCGGAGGGCATGAGGATGATTCCGTCAGCGAAGGGAACCGGCTGCGCGTTCGCTTCATTGCGGAAAATGCAGACTGTGGAGGGCAGCAGCGCGGAGAACGGCAGCTGCGGGATAAACTCCCGCCGGAGCAGATCCGCCGAGGCGGACGGATGATGCAGCAGCGTGCGCACCAGCGTGCCGCCGGAGAGCGGGCCCGTGCCTTCCGGCCCTGTGAACACAACCGCGGAAGCGGAAGTGCCGAAGTCAACACACGCCGTGATGTTTCCCGCGGCGGGAAGATCGGGCGCGGGCAGCAGATGCGGCAGTGACGCGGCGACCGCCCCGTCCTTTGACAGGCAGAGATACTTCGGGAACTTCGCGGAGCGCAGGATATGGCGGTTATCCGTCACGGTGTGTACCGTACCCGGGGAGGCGATATCATACCCTTCCGGCAGTTTCGCGTATACAAAGTACGCGTGCCAGTCATTCTCCGCGAAAGGCACGGACGGCCATACCGCCACGGTGGGGATGTCCTTCGCGTACATCAGCAGCAGCTCGGTATCCGTATACACCCGGTACAGGCGCAGCTCAAAGCGGCCGAACACGGTGAGGCAGGCGCGGATGCCTTCCGCCACGCGGGTAAATGACAGCGTGCCCTCCCGCATCAGGCCGAGCGCGCACAGCTGATCCATGGCGGCGGGCAGAACAGGGGGAAGCACCGCGTCATCCGGAATCGACGTATCGGGGTTTTCTCCCTGCACGGCGGACACGCGGCACATGGCCGACATCAGGCGATCACCGAGGATCTGCCCGCCCTGCCGCGGGATCACCGCCAGCTTATCGGTGAAGGGGGAGAGGAAAACAGCGGAGTTTTCGGCTCCGACGCACTCATTGACAATGGTCAGGATCGCCGGATCGGCGGGATCCCACGGCGCGGTCAGCTCGGCCGTTTCGGCGGGAAGCGGTTCCGCGGCGCCGTTCAGCAGGCGCGTTGCGGTTTCGGTATCCTCCTCACGCGCGTCCGGATAACGCGCGAGCAGGGCGGTCAGCTCCCGCTGCAGGGTATCGCGGTAGTCGTCGGAGGCGTCAAACAGCCGCTCGCAGTCACTCTTCAGCGATTCCAGTATTTCTTTTTCATCATGGTGATTGGTGCTTTCCAGCAGATGAATCCGGCTTTCCCGCGCGAACGGGCGGTCGCCGCGCGCGTAGATGATCTCATCCTCAAAGGTGAAGGCCGGGGGCTCCACGGCCGGCTTATCCGCCAGACAGGCGCACAGCCTGTCCTGCGTGATGGCGCGGTCATATTCATTCACGGTGCGGGTGAGGTCGGAATAGGCATTGAGCGGCAGCAGACCGAACGCCGCGGTGAGCCTCAGCCGCAGCAGCGGATCGCTTTCGTCCGCGTTCTGCTTCCCGGCAACGGTGATATCCCGGTGAAACTGGGAAAGCAGATCGGCAAACGGCTTCGCGGCGGGATCCGACAGCAGCGTTCTCAGCCGTGTCAGCTGCTGCGTGAGCAGCAGCCTGTCCTGCTCACACAGGTGATGGCACGGATCGCGGAAAGTGAGCAGCGCCGGGTCAAACCAGGTGACCCAGGCGGGAATCAGCGCGGCATGGCGCGCGGAGAGCTTTGCCGGAATCAGCCTGCGGCCGGGCAGCACAACGGCGAAAGGCCAGCGCGCGGTTCCGTCCGTCAGTGACACAATCCAGCCGCGCTTCGCGTCAACGGAATCCAGCCATACACTGTTCAGCACGGACTGATCCGGACGGATGGCGACAACGGACAGAGACGCGTCCGCCCAGCCGGTTTTGCGGTACTGGCGCAGCAGCAGCATGGCCAGGACACCGCGGATACCGGCAGTGTCGTCCGCCGGGCTGTCCGTGATCAGGCGCCCCGGCAGCGCGGAAAGAAGCGGGTATATCTCGCCCGGGGTAAGGTCCGGCCCCAGTGTGATATCGGGCAGGGAAAGCGTCTGCGCGAAAGGCGAAAGCCTGAAATCCTCACGGATCACTTTGATGATGCCGTTGATCAGATCCGCCGCGGGGTTGCCGGTTTCGACGCACGCGCCGAGCAGGTTTTTGAGCAGTTGTTTGCCGTCACTGCCGGTTCTGCCGGCAATCAGCCCGGGCAAACCGTCGCGAAGCGCGCGGAAGCTGTCCGGATCGCCCGGGTGATCCGCGATCTCACCGAGCGCGGAAACCGCCTCCGGGGCAAGCAACTGACCGGAATACGGCTCCTTGAGGGAAATACGCGGCGAGGGAAGGGCGGCAAGGCCGGGGAAGACGCAGAACCGCGCAAGATCCTCACGGCTGCGGGCTACAGCCGCCTTCAGCCGGATAACGCGCTCCTCAAGCCGCCAGTATTCATCTTTGCTGTCAGCCGTGTCACCGGCCGCGCGGGACAGCTTTTCACGCGCGGAGGACAGCGCCTTTTCGCACTTGCGGAGGCAGTCCTCCAGCGCGAGGCGCGCGATCACCGCGCCGCTTTTGTCAAACACGGCTTTCCGTTCCGCGAGCACCTGATTCAGCTCGCTGCCCGCGTCATCGATTCTGCGGCGGGCGGCTTCCTCCTCCGTGTCCGTCATGGAAACACGGTGAACAGGCTCAACCTTATCCAGACCGGTGGCTTCGGCCTTTGCTTTCAGCACGTCATAGGCGGCGCCGAGCGTAACGGCTTTGCCGCATACGGCGACAGCGGTATTCCAGTCGGCAACCGTTTTTTCCGCGTCACGCAGCAGATCCGGCATGCCGCAGATGAGTGTGTACCAGCCGTGCAGCACGGTTTCCAGCACGCGGGTCAGCGGCGCGGTATCGGTGAGCGCGTCATCACGCGTGTTGCGCAGCAGCCGGCGGAACAGCGCGCCGCGGGATACCGGTGTGATGGAGCGCAGGATCGCGGGGCGGTTGATGTTATCCTGCATTGCGGGCAGCAGATCCGTAAGCGCCCACACGGCGGAGGTAAGGAAAACCGCCGTGTCCGTGCCGCGGGAGCCGAGCGCCTTCCACGTATACACAGCGGGCACAAAGCAGAGATGCAGCCCGGCGGACGGCTCACGTTCACCGGCAAAGAAACCGCATACGGCGCGCGCGAGCTCAAACCGGCTCAGCGCGAACGCGTTTTCACCGGATACCAGCCCGGCCGGCAGGGATACGAGATACGCGGCGTCCGCGCCGCGGGTCGGCCGGTTATCCGAAACGCGGATCAGGCGGCGGGCGATCCAGTCCTTCAGGATCTCCTGCGGAATATCGTTATGCCCGTCACGGATGGCGTTCACATCCTCAAAGGTGAGCGCGAAAGCGATTGTCAGCCCGTCACCCGGGCACAGGGAACGCAAAGCCACAGCCACGGCCGCGGCCAGCCCCGCGTCCGCCTGCGCGGCCAGATCGCACACAAGAGCGACGCGGACATGCTCTCCCGCGTCCAGCGTTTCGCGGATGCCGCCGAAAAACGCCTGAAAGGCGCCCGGCAGGTGATCGGTATCGGACAGCAGCGCGGACATCGCCAGGCCGGTGGTGCCGGCGTCATTGCCGAAGCCGCCGTCACGCCCGCGGCCGCGCAGCGCCGTGAGCAGCAGGTCGCTCTGCGGATCGGACGCCGTAAGCTCCTGCCGGTTGGGCAGCTCCGTCCGCCATGAGGAGATTGAAAAACCGGTCGCGAAATAAGGCCCGGGACACGCGTCGCCGAACTGACCGCGCACGAGGTTCAGGTCCTCACTGAAATCAAGCGTGCTTTCCGGCAGCGGTTCATCACCGATATGCAGAACCACCGCTTCCGGAAAGGAAGCGGCGGTACCGGAAACGGTTACGTTCATCAGCGTGGACAGAAGCCGGCTACCGAAGGAGCCGACAGTCAGCAGATAGGATTTCAATATGGTGCCTCCTTAGCCTTCGTAGCCGTGGGGGTTATTCTTCTGGAAATGCCAGGTGTCGCGGCACATATCGTCAATGTTTTTCTCCGCTTTCCAGCCGAAGAGCTTCAGCGCTTTGGAAGGGTCGGCGTAGTTTTCGGCGATATCGCCGGGGCGGCGGGCGTCGATTTGATAGGGAATCCGGATGCCGTTGACCTTTTCAAACGCGTGTACCAGCTCCAGCACGGAAACGCCCTTGCCGGTGCCGAGGTTCACGATCTCGCAGCCGGTGTGAACGGCGGCGTAGTCGCAGGCGCACAGATGACCGCGCGCCAGATCCGAGATGTGGATATAATCGCGCACACCGGTGCCGTCCGGCGTGGGATAGTCATTGCCGAAAACGTGGAGCTTTTCCAGCTCGCCGACGGCAACCTTGGCGATATAGGGCATGAGGTTGTTCGGGATGCCGTTCGGGTTTTCACCGATCAGCCCGGACTCATCCGCGCCGATGGGGTTGAAATAGCGCAGCAGCACAACGCTCCATTCCGGATCCGCGACGCATACGCTTTCCAGAATGCGCTCGATCATATACTTGGTCCAGCCGTACGGGTTGGAACAGCCGGTGGAAACCATATCCTCCCTGTAGGGGCATTCGGGCTGCTCGCCGTAAACCGTGGCGGAGGAGGAGAAAACAAGGCGCTTGACCCCGTGCGCGCGCATGGTTTCACACAGGGTGAGCGTGGAATCCAGATTGTTGCGGTAGTATTCCAGCGGCTTTCTTACGCTTTCGCCGACGGCCTTCAGACCGGCGAAGTGAATCACGGCGTCAAAGCTGTTTTCCGCGAAAATCCGGTCCATGGCCGCGCGGTCACAGACATTCGCCTCATACACGGGCACGGTAACGCCGGTGATCTTTTCCACCCGGCGTACGGCCTCGGGGCAGCTGTTACTGTAATTATCGACAATCACCGGCTTGTGACCGGCGCGGATGAGCTCAACACAGGTGTGTGATCCGATGAAACCGGCACCGCCGGTAAGCAGGATGTTCATGGCAGATAACCCTCCCTGAATCATGATGAAGCAAATATCGCGAACCCGGCGGCTTCCTTAACCCTGTTTGCCGGAGAAGCCCTGAGTGGAGTCCTTCTTTGTGAAAACGGTGAAGGTGCGCAGAATCAGCTTGATATCCAGCCACACGGAGAAGCCTTCGATGTACTGCAGGTCCATCATCAGCTTATCATCCGGCGTGGTGTTGTAGCGCCCCTCAATCTGCGCGTAGCCGGTAAGGCCGGCCTTCATGCGCTCACGGTAGACAAAATCGGGCAGTTCCTCTTTATACTGCCGGATATTGGAAAGCATCTCCGGCCGCGGACCGACCAGGGACATCTCCCCGATGAAGATATTGAAAAACTGGGGCAGTTCATCCAGCCGCCAACGGCGGAGAACCCTGCCGACCTTTGTGATGCGCGGATCATCCGTGGTGATGGAGGACTGCACCGGGGCAACGGACGCGTCCGGCGTCATGGTGCGGAACTTGCGGATGCGGAAGGCGCGCCCGTCCAGCGTGAGCCTTTCCTGCGTGAAGATGGGGTTATGCCCGTCCTCCAGCAGAATGGCCACCGCGATGACCGCCATAAGCGGCAGGGTGAGCAGAATCGCCAGACCGGACAGGAAAATATCGCCCGCGCGCTTGAGCAGCCGCTGGTTGAATGTGGCGCGGGTATTGTTCATCTCCAGGAAAAGCGCGTCATCAATGATGGCCGTGCGGGCATTGCTCAGCATGATATCGCTCAGCTGCGCCAGACACAGCACATCGCGCCCGTAACGGTAGCACATGCCGAGTATCGTCGGCTCCGCGTGCGCGGGCAGCCTGTCCAGAAAAACAACTTCCGCGTCACGGATCTGCTCCTCAAGGTTCGGCACGTTGTACAGCACCGTGTCCGTGATATTCCACTGCAGCTTATACCGGCCGATTTTGCTGTGGAGCGCGTCATGCGCGGCGGGCGTGCTGAGAATCAGCAGGCACTTGCGCGGCGGGGTCAGGTGAAAATACAGCGTGTTGCCGACGCGCACCATCAGGATAATCATCAGCGCCTGCGTGACGAAGCAGGCGAGGAGCCACAGCAGGTCCGGCAGGACGGTGGAGAACCATGTGCCTTCATCGTGCATATTCATGATATGCACCTGCACGAAGGTAACCGCGTCCGTAAGCACGGCCGCGCCGATCATGGAGGAGATAACGGGTTTTGACTTTCTGCGGCCGACGTCATACCCGCCGTAAACAGCGTGCGTCATGACCGACAGCACGATGTAGATCAGCAGCGTGGTGGCCATGGTGCGGTTGATGTGCAGCAGAAACGGGTTGTTGATGGACATGAAAAAGAAGAAGGCGACGAGCAGGAAAAGGTACAGCAGAACGCGGAAAAAACCGGTCAGCAGCGCGGCCCGGTTATCGCGGATCCTGTCCATAACGCGACTCATGCCTCTTCCTCCCCGGAAAAACTCCTTCTATAAATAATACCACCTGCGCGGTACGGTGTCAATCAAAGCAGAAGGCGTCATTCATCCCGCTTTTTCCGGAACCAGACAATGCCCATAAAGAACAGGCCGATGAGGAACACGATGCTGCCGGCTGTGATCAGCCAGCCGCGCGCGGTGCCGGCAGGTAAATTCAGGCCGACCAGGAACGTGAGCAGACCGAGGATCCAGGCCGCGCATCCGGTGACAGTCAGTTTTTTCATAAAGGCATACCTCCGTTCGGAAACATCGTGCCACGAAACGCTTAAAAAGTCAAGCCGCTCTGATACCTGACACCTCTCACACCTGTTACACCGGGGCGCTATGCGCCCTGATACACGCGCCCGTCACGTACATTTCACACACGGTACGGTTTACAAGAGAACCGAAAATTGATATACTACAATGAACGGTTATACCGTTCACCGCGAAACGCTCAGGGATTGATTCCCTTTATGACCGCCGAAAGGACAGGAAACGGATGAACAATCAATACGGTCCGGAAACCGGATACCGCCCGCCGCAGGTGTCCTATCCGTATGATTCCGGCAACGCGTACAATACACCCCAGACAATGCAGAACGGGCTGGACCCGCGCGGCCAGGCAGGCATGCAGCCCATGAACGGCCAGAACGCGGCCGGCATCCCGCCTTATCCGTATATGCAGCAGGGCATGCCGCAGAACGCGGCCCCCACCGGGCAGACAGGGTCCTATATCCCGCAGACGCCTTACAGCGCGGGCTACGGACAGCCGTACGCGCAGCCGCAGCAGAACCGGCAGATGTATGAGCAGCAGCCGGCGTACACGCAGGCCGGCCAGATGCATGGCTATCAGCAGACAGGATATCAACAGACGGCTTACCAGCAGACACCGTACCCGCAGAACGCGTACCAACAGCCCGACCAGAGCCGGATGCCGTATCCGCAGAACCCGTATTTCGCGCAGAACGCGCAGCCGCAGGGCTATACCCAGACGCCTTACGCGCAGCCGAACCAGGCGCCGCAGGGCTATGACCCGCTCGGTCAGATGGGCAGGCAGCAGAACCGCGCCGGGCAGAACGCGAACGGGTACAATTTCCGCACGGCGCGCCAGATTCCGCTCAACGGCGGCGGCTATGTGCCGGACCAGAAACCGCTGCGCAAAAAGCCCTTTGTGTTTGACGCCATGAAGCTGAGCATCCTGTGCGGCGTGCTCGCGGTGCTTTTCGCGGCGGGCATGCTTACGGGCATCGCGGTATTCAAGTGGATCTATATCGCGCTCGCGGCAGGCTCCATTGTGCTGTTCTGGGTGAAACCGCTGATCACGGGCAACAGCAGGCTGTGCTATTCAGCGGTGTTCGGCGTGCTCGCGCTTGTTGCGCTTGTGAGCCTGCTGGCACCCGGCAAGGCAACTGAGGACAGAGTTACGCCGGACGGCGGCGCGCAGGGTGTGCAGACGCAGTACGCCGGCGGTCAGGTTACTTCCGCGCCCGGCGGAAATGACAACGTGGTTGTTGTGAACGGCACAAGCATCACCCCGACGCCCCCGCCGGAGAATAACGAGCAGGAGATCAATGAGGAAGCGATCGCCCAGCTGCAGAGCTTCTTCTACTTCTGGAGCGCCAACAAGCTGGATGAGATGCTGGCCCTGACCATGCCCAGCTGGCAGAGCATGCAGGAAAACGCGAAGAACGAGCTGTTCCATAATTTGCAGAACAGGACACCGCTTGACTACCGTGTGGACAGCATTACCGGCACAAAGGACGATATGAGCCGCACGGTCACGGTGACGTCAACCATCGGCAGAAACAACAACAAGGATCCGGGCGTGTACCGCATGAGCATTATCATGACGCGGGAAAACAACACCTGGTATGTGGATCCGCGTTCGCTGAAGACATATGAAGAAGCCGGAACGCCGACCCCGTCACCCACACCCGGGCCGACCCCGGCGCCGGAGGCAGCTCCCTCAACGGTGCTGTATTACAACCCGAGCGGCGGAACAAAGTATCACGCGGATCAGAACTGCAGGAACATTCACAGCAAGTATCTTCCGCTGCAGGGAAAATTCACCTACAGCCAGATCAACGATGCCCCCTATGACAAGCTGCAGCCCTGCAATGTGTGCGCTGCGCCCCTGAGATGAGCGGCGCGCTGACACTGCTGGAGGCACGGATGGCCGCGATACCGGAGATCCCGCTGGCGGCGGGCTTTTCCGGCGGGGCGGACTCCACGGCACTGCTGCTGATGCTGAACCGGATCTGCCGTGAACGCGGGGTACCGCTGACCGCGGTGCACGTGAATCACGGCCTGCGCGGTGAGGCGTCCGACGGGGACGAACTGTTCGCGCGCGACCTGTGCGCGCGGGAGAAAATTCCGCTGCTGGTATACCGGGCGGACCTGAAGGACCGGACGGATGAAAACAGCGCGAGAAAAGCGCGCTACGGCTTTTTCCGGCAGGCGATGGCGGAAAGCGGCGCGAAGGCGCTGGTGCTGGCGCACCACCGGGACGATCAGGCGGAAACGATGCTGATGCACCTTTTCCGCGGGGCCGGGCCGGAAGGGCTTGCCGGCATGCGGCCGGACAGTGTGACAGACGGCATCCGGATTCTGCGGCCGCTGCTGTCAATCGGCAGGCAGGAGCTGCGGGACGCGCTCACAGCGGACGGAATCACATGGCGTGAGGACGCCAGCAACGGTGATACGCGGTATACGCGGAACATGATCCGCGCGCGGATCATGCCGGAAATAGAACGCTGCTTTCCGGGCGCGGCCGGGCACATCTGCACCGCCGCGGGGCTGCTGGCCGGGCAGGCCGGTTACCTTACGGAGGAAGCGGAACGGTTTATCGCCCGGTACGCCGGGCGGAACTGGATCCTGCGCGAACCGCTGCTGAAAACAAACGAGGCGCTGCGCGCGGTGATCCTCAGGCACTGGTGGGCGAAAAGCTTCGCTGAGGGTCTGGATGAACGGGCACTGAGCAGCACACAGACCGCGGCGCTTACGGCGATTGCTGAAAACGGCGGCACGGTGAACCTGCCGGACGGGCGCACGGCGCGCGCGTGCGGGCAGTGCCTGCACATCACGGGCAGGGACGCGCCGGACAGAACGGAGATACCGTTTACCGGCAGCGATATTACGCTGGGCGGCATTACGCTGCGTGTGCTGCCCGACGCGGGCGGACCCGGAGACGGCGCGCGTACGCAGAGCATACCGAAGGAACTGGCGGAGGGCTGCGTGCTGCGCCTGAGGCGCCCGGGAGACCGGATACGGCCCTTCGGAGCGCAAGGCAGCCGGAAGCTGCAGGATTATCTGACGGACAGGCGGGTGGATGCCCCTTTCCGGGACAGAATTCCGCTGCTGTGCAAAGGAAACGAGGTTCTGTTGTGCGCCGGCATCGGCGCGGGCAATATCCCGCGGTATGAGGACGCGGGGGAACGGATCACATTGTTATGGCAGGGCGAAATGCCCTGGACATATAAACCGGAGGTAACGGAAAATGGAAAGAAATGAAGCTATCTATGAAGACCTTTGCGGTATCCTGCTGACGCGGGAGCAGATCGCGGAGAAGGTAAAGGAAATCGGTAATAAGATTACGGAAGACTATCAGGGCAAGGAACCTGTTATGATCTGCATCCTGAAGGGCGCGTCCGTGTTTTTCACGGATCTGATCCGCGAGATCGCGCTCCCGCTGACAACGGACTTTATGTCCATATCCAGCTACGGCAGCTCCACAAAATCCTCCGGTGTCGTGCGCGTGCTGAAGGACCTGGACCGCAATATCCTGGATAAGGATGTTATCATTGTGGAGGACATTGTTGACTCCGGTACAACCCTGTGCTACCTGAAGCAGATGCTTGAAGGCCGCGGCCCCAAATCGCTGAAGATCGCCGCGCTGCTGGACAAGCCCGCCGGAAGAAGGGGCAATGACCTGAAGGTGGATTACTGGTGTTTTAATATCCCGGATGAGTTTGTTGTGGGTTACGGGCTTGACTATGACGAGAAGTACCGCAACCTGCCTGATATCGGTATACTTGATCCCCGGATCTACGGGGCTGAAAAATAAAGGAGGACCCCTGCTTTGAAGAAGAAATCTTCCAAAGGGCTGTTTGGTTATCTTGTACTGATCGGTACGCTTGTGCTGATTGCCGTGCTGCTCAACGGCGGCTTTGACAAGACCGTGAGCAAACGGATTGAATATCCCAAGCTGCTGGAAATGATCGAAAAGGACGAAGTGGGCCGCGTGGCGATCCGCGGGAATTCCCTTGTCGGCACAAGCAAAAAGACGCAGGTTGCCGATGTGGATTTCCCGGATAACAGCTACGACTTTGAAACCACGATCGGTGAGGACTTTATTGACACCGTGCGCCGCATCGAGCACGCGAAGAAGAGCGGCAGCGGGGAAGCGGACGCCTCTCTGGACGAGCTGTCCGTAGCCGATTTTTCCTTTGAACTGCAGTATCGCGCGCCGATTGTGATCCCGTGGTGGTATGAGTTCATCCCGTACCTGATCATGGTGGTGCTTTTCGGCGGTGTATGGTTCCTGATCATGCGCAGCCAGGGCGGCGCGGGCGGCGGCAAGGTTATGAACTTCGGCCGCAGCCATGCCCGTATGCAGGAGCCGGGGCAGAACAAGGTCACCTTTGCCGATGTCGCCGGCGCGGATGAGGAGAAGGAAGAGCTGCAGGAAATGGTTGACTTCCTGCGCAACCCGAAGAACTACACGGAACTGGGCGCGAGAATCCCGAAGGGCGTGCTGCTTGTAGGCCCTCCCGGTACCGGTAAAACCCTGCTTGCCAAGGCTGTGGCCGGTGAGGCGGGTGTTCCGTTCTTCTCCATTTCCGGCTCCGACTTTGTGGAAATGTTTGTCGGCGTCGGCGCCAGCCGCGTGCGTGACCTGTTTGACCAGGCGAAGAAAGTGGCTCCCGCCATTGTGTTTATCGATGAGATTGACGCTGTGGGCCGTCACCGCGGCGCCGGGCTCGGCGGCGGTCATGACGAACGCGAGCAGACGCTGAACCAGCTGCTGGTTGAAATGGACGGCTTTGCCGCGAATGAGGGCATTATCGTGATGGCCGCGACGAACCGCCGCGACATTCTGGATCCCGCCCTGATGCGCCCCGGCCGTTTTGACCGGCAGGTGACGGTGAACTATCCCGACCAGGGTGGCCGTATCGCCATCCTGAAGGTGCACTCCAAGGGTAAGCCGCTGGCGAAGGATGTTGACCTTGACAACATCGCGAAGCGGATGCCTTACGCCACCGGCGCGGACCTTGAGAATGTGATGAACGAGGCGGCGATCCTTGCCGCGCGCGCCCGCAAAAAGCAGATTGATCAGCAGTTGCTGATTGACGCGATCTCCCGTGTGCAGATGGGACCGGAAAAGAAATCCCACAAGGTGAACGAGAAGGACCGCAAACTTGTGGCCTATCACGAAGGCGGCCACGCCATCGTGGGTCATCTGCTCGAAGGCTGCGACGATGTGCACCTGATCACCATCGTACCCAGAGGCCAGGCCGGCGGCTATACCCTGAGCCTGCCCGCTGAGGAACGTGACGGCATGAGCCGCTCCCAGATGCTGGATAACCTGGCAATGTGCCTCGGCGGCCACGCGGCGGAGGAAATCGCCCTGGGAGAAATCTATACGGGTTCCTCCAGTGACCTGAAGCACGCCACCGAGCTGTGCAGGCAGATGGTAACCGTATACGGCATGAGCGATAATATCGGCACGATCTATCTCGGCAGTGATCAGGAAGTGTTTGTGGGTATGGAATTCGGCCAGAGCCGCGAATACAGCGAGGAGACCGCCGCGAAGATCGACCGCGAGGTTGCCAGGATGCTTGCCGAAGCCTATGAACGGGCCAAGCAGGTGGTGCGTGACAACATCGACAAGTTGAATCAGCTGGCTGCCGCGCTGCTTGAGCATGAAACGCTGAACCGCGCCGAGTTTGTGGCGCTGCTTGAAACCGGCGAGATCCCCGCGGATGCCGGAAAGGACAAGCCGCGCACCACGGCCGAGATCCTGAAGGAAAGCGCCGACGGCGCCACCGCGGAGAAGGCTGAAGACGCGGAAAACAAAGAAAATACGGAAAACACCCCTTCCGGGGATGACAGTATTACGCTTGACTGATGACACGCCCCGGACGGAGCGTGAAAGGAGATGACGTGTTCGATGGCGGATCGGAATAAGAACGGTCAGCAGGTTCCGCAGCGTGTGGGACAGGCTGCCGATACGGCGCGCGCGAACGCGTCGGTGAATCCCAATATGGCGTGGACGGGCCGGCAGCAGGGATATGTACCGCGGCCGACGGCCGGCGCGCCGAATACGAACATGTATCCCGGGCAGAACACGAACGCGTGGCCGCAGGTCGCGGCCCGCGGCGCCGTGCCCGAACCGCCGAAGAATGAGAAACCGCGCGGAAAGAGCATCTGGGTCACGCTGCTGATTATCCTGGTCGCGCTCGGCATTGTCGCCGGCATTACCGTATACGGCCTGTCCAGACTGAAAACGGACCAGATCAACAGAACCGTGGAGCCGTATAACAGCCTGTACTGCGACGGCGTGTATGTGAACGGCATCCCGTTGGGCGGCATGACGCCGGAGCAGGCCTACAATATGGTTACCTCCCAGATACGCCGGCAGCATGACAATTGGAGCGTGCAGCTGACATACGGCGGGCAGGTCATGTGCACCATACACCCGGAGGATCTGGGCATCGCGGCGGACATGGACCAGGCGGTGAAGATCACGCTGAACAACGCGTGGCTGCAGGGACACACCGGCAACAGCATGCAGCGCGCGGACGATATGGAACGCTTGAAGGCGGAACCCTGGACGGCGGATGTGGTGACCGCGGGCGCGAATATGTCCGTGATTGACACGCTGCTGATGAACATCAAAAACTCGGTGGATGTGCCCGCGCAGGACGCGTATCTGACCGCGTTCAACCCCGATTACAGCTATCCCTTCCTTTTCCAGCCGGAAACGACGGGCCTGAGCCTGAATATCGAACCGCTGAAGGAAAAGCTGTACGGCATGGTGGCGTCCATGGAGTCCGGCACGGTTGAAATCATACCGGATATCCTTTATCCGAATGTGACGATGGATCAGCTGAAGAAAAATTATACGCTGCTGTCCACCGCGGAAACCAATATCTCCACATCCTCCACCGAGGAAAGAAACGACAACATCCGCAGAGCCTTTGAAAAGATCAACGGAACCGTGCTGAAGCCGGGCGATCAGTTCTCCTTCAACACCGTGGTGGGCGAAAGAACGGTGCAGAACGGCTTCAAGGAAGCTGTGGAATATGTCTACGGCGAGCATGTGATGGGCATCGGCGGCGGCGTGTGCCAGGCCAGCACCACCATATATCAGGCGGCTGTGCGCGCCGGCATGAAGATTGTGAAGCGCTCGGCGCACTCGGACGCCGTGGGCTACTGCGATTACGGCATGGACGCCACGGTTTACTGGGTCGGCAAGCGCAAGATTGACCTGGTGTTCAAGAATGACACGGACTCCGACATCTTCATCACCGCGTGTGTGACCTTCGCGCCCAAGAGCACCAAGAAGTACATCACCCGTGTGGAAATGTACGGCAAGGACATGAACGGCGTGACCTACGATATGATCACCGAGGTGGCGGAAGTGCTTCCGGCACCGGTGGAGCCGACCTACGTGAAGGATAAGAACGCCGAGTATGTCACCTATAACGATCAGATGAAAACCGTATCCGAAGCCCAGGAAGGTTATGTGGTCAACAGCTACCGCATTGAGTACACCAACGGGGTGGAAACCGGCAGAAAACTGCTGTATACGGATACCTTTGAGCCAAAGGCGGAAAGAATCTACGTCGGCGTAACCAAGCGCCCGGAGGAATAGAAACAGTCGGGGCGGTTCTTACTGTGTCGTGAGACAAAAGAACCGCCCCGTGTTTTAAAAGGCGGGAATACGCTGACCGCGCTGTTTCCCGCCGTGTGATCCGTTACCGGAAGGAGAGAAACATCATGAAAAGAAACAGACTTTTCCCGGCATTGTTGCTTATGCTTGCGCTGCTTGTTTTCTGCACCCTCGCGGCAGCGGAAAGCAATCATATTCACCGGGAAGCCGTGGTTTATACGCCCATCGACGCGGGAACGCACGAGGTAACGAAATACTGCGCGGATCCCGACTGCGGCGAAGTGCTGGACATGCATGAAGAGGAACACAGCTTTTCAGCCGGCGCCTGCTCAAAGTGCGGCTATGCCTGCCCACACAGCAGTAAGCACACAGAGAGCATTCCCGTGGAGGGAGAAAGCGATTACAAATGGGACGGGGCGTATCTGACCTATACGGCGCTGAAGATCACCTGCTGCGAAACCTGCGGGCAGGAGCTGAGCCGTGAGGTCAGGGAAGAAAGGATGCTGCATCAGAAACACACAAGCCCTGTGCACATCAGCTATATCAATGAAAACAAAATATCACACACGGAAAACCTGGTCTGTTCCCTCTGCGGCACGGAGTACAGCGTAACGGAATCGCATAAGTGGGAGCAGATCGGTTGCTACGCCACCGACAGCGAAGAAACCCACACTGTGGTGATGCACTGCGCGCAATGCGGCGCGCTGGAGGAAAAAAGCGAGAAACACAACACCCGCGAGGCCCGCTGGGAGAGCGGGAAAAACCAAACGTGCATACAGGTGCTGCAGTGTACCGCGTGCCGGAAAGAAATACGTACGGAACCCGTAGAGCATCTTTACAAAACCGCGCAGTGGGTAACGGGGGGAGTAACCAAAGAGGAATACCATAACAGAGTTCTCCAGTGTTCCCGCTGCTCCTACGCTATTGTGCAGAAGAATGAACCGCACAAGATGGAATGGGGCGTATGTACCGTGTGCGGTTATACGGCAAAGCCGGACCATAAACATGACAGTGTGAACAGCAATGAGTATACTGCCATAAGCAGCACGGAACACTATGTTATCGAGAAGTGCAGGATCTGCGGCCTGCTGCTGGGCGGAGCGATTATTACGAGACCTCACCGCTATGATGCAGCCACCGGCGTATGCATGGAATGCGGCTATGCCCGGGACGGACATCCGCACGAGGTGGAACTTACTTATAATGAGACCCTTTCCAATGATGAGCGTCATGTGCTGTCCGGAGTGTGCAGAGTCTGCGGAATGACCGTGATGGAAACCGGAGAACACACGGTGAAGACAGCCAAGTATGAATATCTGGATGATGAGTTCGATCTGGAAACCGGTATATGCACCAGATGCGGCCATACATCGGTAAAGAAAACACGACATAAATGGCTTAATGAAAACCTGGAATATGACGATGAAACACACTGGAAGTATTGCCGTATGTGCATGACGAAAATGCGTGAAGCAAAGCATGTTTATGCGGAGATGAACGGCAAGCTGTACTGCGAAGCCTGCGAATACAGAAGGGAGAAAACGGCGCCGCACGAGCATCAGCTGGTATACAGTCACGCGATTCCTCCACGGTCGCAGCGGGACCGGTGCCTGTGGGTGTACACCTGCAGCGAATGCGGCCTGGACTTCTCCAAGCCGGCGGATCACCAGAAGGGAGAAAACGTTAAATATATCCAGTATGACGAGAAGATACATAAAGCCGAATTCTGCTGCGTCAAGTGTAATTCAATAACCATGATTGAGGAACCGCACAAGCTGGAAAACGATGTATGCGTCGATTGCGGTATGCATGTGCATGTACACAGCTTTGAGGAACGGCGCAGCGCTGTTGATCCCCACCTGTATTACTGGGAATGCCGCTGCGGAAAGATTGACCGCGAGGAAACCACACCCTGTGAGCTTCAGTCCCGGTATCATGTGCTGAGTGAAACGCAGCACGAGTACCGCTATGAATGCGTCATTTGCGGAGATGCGAAGGGACGGAGCACGGCGGATCATGTGTTTGTAAACGGCGTGTGTGAAGCGTGCGGATACGCGCAGGGGACACCCGTGCCGGTGGAAAATGACGCCCTGCCCATAGCCGGCGCGCCGGCCCCGGATGCCGAGGTGAGCGTGCAGACAGACAACGGCGGAATCACGCTGCGCGCCTCCATGCTGCTGCCGTGGCATGTGCTTGCCATAGACGGCAAGGCTGTGGAGTGCGTGCCCGATATCTCCCGACCGGAAGATGACGCGCCGGCCGTATGCGTGCTCCGCCCTGAAAACGTGCCGGAGGACGGTATCTATGAAATGCTGTTGACTCTTCAGCAGACGCGGGACATGGTCGCGTCCGGTATCGGCTCACTGCGGGTGGAGATCAACGGATATGAGATCCTTGTGCTGAAAGACACCGCCGATCTGCTGAGCCGGATGGAGGAACAGCGGACGGAGGAGATGCTGATCTTCTTCTGCCTCAACCCCGATGCCCCGGAAGGCGCGCGGGATACAGACGCTTATCTCTTCACATCTTCTCCTTTTGAACTGTATAACGCGGAGGAATAAAAGGAGACAGGGGACCGTCCCCTGTCTCCTTTCTGTCTCCCCAAATATCGGTTGCACTGCAGAATGAAATCGGCTATTATTATCAGTGACGGAGAAATGGCCGAAGGAGGCGTACCTATGAACTATATTACCCGCAGCCTTGAAAAGGTTGTTATGCAGGTGACGGAGGAATATCCGGTTGTTCTTGTTACAGGACCGAGGCAGGTTGGGAAGACGACCATGCTTCAGAAACTGATGGATGGAACCGGGAGAGGATATGTTTCTCTGGACGATCTGAATGAGAGAAGTCTGGCCAGAACGGACCCGGAAATGTTTCTTCAGCTCCACAAGCCGCCGGTCCTGATTGACGAGGTTCAATATGCTCCGGAGTTATTTACCTATATCAAAATCTATTCCGACACACATCGGGAACCCGGTGCCTTCTGGTTAACCGGATCTCAGATTTTTAAGCTGATGAACGGTGTGCAGGAGTCTCTCGCGGGCCGTGTTGCCGTGCTGTATATGAACACGCTGTCCCAGGCGGAAATCGACGGTGTGGACGGGTCACCGTTTGTGATTGATCTTGAAAAACTTGCCGCCAGAAAAACGGGAAGGAGCGAATTGGATACCCCCGCCGTTTTTGAACGCATATTCCGCGGTTCGATGCCCGCTATCGTAAGCGGCCGTAACTCCAACCAACAGATTTTTTACAGCAGTTATTTAAGCACATATATCGAGCGTGATGTGCGGCAGCTTTCAGATTCCATTGATTCATTGAAATTCCTTCATTTCATTACGGCAGTCGCCGCGAGATGCTCCTGCATGGTGAATGTTTCCGACATCGCGCAGGATGCAGAGATTACGCAGGCTCAGGCAAAATCATGGCTGCAGATTCTTGAAACACTCGGTATCATTTTCTATCTGCATCCGTATTCCAATAATCTGCTGAAGCGACTGGTAAAAACCCCGAAACTGTATTTCTATGATACCGGGCTTGTGTGCTATCTTACAAAATGGAGCAGTGCGGATGTACTGGAAAGCGGCGCGATGAACGGGGCCGTGCTTGAAAACTATGTGGTTTCCGAAATCGCAAAGAGCTATCTGAATGCCGGAGCGGAACCGTATATGTATTATTACAGGGATAAGGACGCGAAGGAAATTGACATTATCCTGGAACATGACGGCGTTCTTAATCCGATTGAGATCAAGAAGAGTTCCAATCCCGGATCCGAGCTTACAAGAGTGTTCGGAATTCTGGACAAGGGGAGTGTACCGAGAGGTAACGGAGCTATTGTATGCATGAAAATGACGCTTGGGGCAATCGACAGGAGTAATTTCATTGTTCCTGTATGGATGATCTGAAAAACCTGTTCACACAAGAAGCACAGACCCGGCGCAGATTTGTGCTTTCCGATTGCTTTTCCTGAGCGTGAAAAGACAGAGAGGCTGAAATCAATCCGCTCCTCTGTCTTTCTTTTCGCTTATCCGCGCTTTTTCAGAATCACTTCGCCGTTTTTGCCGCCGAGATATTCGCCCCTGACAATCACGGGTTTACCGTTCACATACACATATTCGATGCCGCCCGGCCTTGTGTCGGGCTTGCTTTCGTCCACACTGAGCTTCGCGGGGTCGATCACCGTGATATCCGCGGTATATCCCTCACGCAGATAGCCGCGCCCTTCAATGCCGAACCGGTCCGCTGTGGCGCCGGTCATCTTGCGCACGATCTTCTCAAACGGAATCCCGTCCCGCTTTGCCAGCAGGAAGAACTGCGGGAAGGTCTGGAACGCGGCGATGTTCTGCATGCCTTTATCCACGACCCACGCGTCCGTCATGAACACGGACATGTCATCCTTCATCAGGGTGGACACGATATCGCTGTTGTAATATTTGCCCAGATAAATGCTGCCGCTGCGCCCGGACAGTTCCACGAGCTTCAGATAGGTATCGAGGCAGGAAAGCCCTTCCTTTTCCGCGATCTCCGGCAGCTTCATCCCTTCGTATTCGGGATGCTCGTCCGAGATATACGCGACCACGATATCGTCCCAGTCAATGCCGAGCAGCTTGCGGTACATGAGAATGGTGAGGGAAAGCTTGAACTTATTGAACGGCTTCTTCGCCTGCTCCGGCGTGAGCGAGGCGTACCACTCCGGATAGACCACGGTGATCACGGACGCGCCGTAATGGAACGCGTAATTGTCAAAGCCGACAGGGGAGCCCTTATCCCGCTCGGTATGGAACACATTCAGCATTTTGTCCTTCAGCTTCCAGCTGCTCTGGCCGGTGAAGATCAGGTGCGAATATTCCAGCCGGCAGCCGGATTCCCGCATGATGTCCAGCGCTTCATCCAGGCCGAGCTCCAGATGCGACTTCTTCGTCAGCAGCGGGTAGTCCGCGCTGATCGCCGAGCAGGCGCGGGGATGAACGGTAATGATGCCGCCGTACTTCGCGATCTCTTTGGCGAAGGCATAGATCTCCTTCTTTTCGGCATAGCGGTCCGGCTCATACATAAAGCCGAACGAGCCGCCGAAGGCACCGCCTTCCATGGCCTCACGCACATGGGAAAGCTCCTCCTCAAGCTGCGCGTCGGTAAGCGGCGCGGGATCGTATCCCGTGATGCCGGCACGCACGGACCCCTGACCGATGAGGGGTACCATGTTCACATACAGGTTGCCTTCCGCGCGCTTTTTGAAATCGGCAAAGCTGCCGGGATGCTTCACTTCAAACAGGCCTCCGGCCAGCTTGTCCGCGTGCGGGGTATCCGCCTTCATGCCGAAGGGCGAGAAGCTGCAGTTGCCGGTGACCTGCGTGGTAATGCCCTGCTGCAGGAACGGCCGGTAATACTTTTCCGCGTCTTCACGGTCATAAAAGAAATCATTGTGGGAGTGCGCGTCAATCAGCCCGGGGCAGACCATCAGACCTTCCGCGTCGATGACTTCATCCGCCGGGGTATCAACCGTACCGCCCACGGAAACAACGCGCCCGTCCTCAATGAGCAGATCGCCCTTTACGGGCACCGCGCCGCTGCCGTCATACAGCATGCCGTTTTTGAACAGTGTTTTCATACCGTTTTCCCCTCCTGCACCGCATTTATTTTTCAGTCTTTTTCTCGCTTAATCCCTGTAACCCGCCGCGGCGATCAGCCTGCCGCCTTTCATCAGGAAGCACACCTTTTTGCCCTCACCGAGCAGCTCATCCACCGCTTCGCGGACACAGTCATCCGCACCGGAAGGAAGCGCCCTCTCAAGCGTAAATCCGTCAAAGCCGCTCTTTCCGTCATTCAGCCCCAGAATGATCTCCTCAATCTCAGCCAGGCTGATCTCATTTGCCGGTAACCATGAGAAAATATCCAATACAGTCATCATACCTTAACCTTACTACATTCCGAATCTCCCGCAGGAGTAACTGAGAAGTATTATACAATACATACGGAATTCTGAAAAGCGATTCAGAACCCCGCTCTTGTTTTGGTTTTGTTTGACAGGCATGTGTCACTTCTTACACTTTGAACCTTAATATGAATCAAATCTTGTTAGATTGATTGACTTTAGATGGACTGTATGCTAATTTACAGGAAGAGCGAATGCGGAGGTGTTAAATAATGAAGAGAGTTATGAAACTTTTACTGTGCTTGATTGTTGTGCTGTGTACAATGCTGGCGCTGATTATTAGTGCACAGGCTGAAATTGCAAGTGGGGTTTATCTTAATAACGCTTGGATACTAGACGATGCCGGGACATTGACGATATCTAAATCATTAACATATGGTATAGATTCCTGGAGCAATTACAAGGAAGCTATCAAGAAAGTAATTATAGAAGATGGTGTAGCAACCATTGATAAAAATGCTTTTTTTAATTGCAGTTCGTTAACAACCGTGACAATACCAAATAGTGTATCTAGTATTGGTGATTCTGCTTTTTACGGATGCAGTGCATTAACATCCATGACGATTCCAAGTAGTGTAACCGATATTGGCTATTATGCTTTTTATGGTTGTAGTTCAATGACTTCTGTGACAATACCAGATAGTGTATCAAGTATTGGATTTGCTGCATTTTACGAGTGTAGGTCAATGACATCTGTAACGATTCCTAATAACGTAGCAAATATCGCTGAGTATACTTTTTTTGAATGCGTTTCGCTAAAATCTGTGACCATCCCAAACAGTGTAACCAGTATTGGCGAGTCTGCATTTAGTATTTGCAATTCCCTAAAAACCGTGACCATTCCAAATACTGTAATTAACTTCGGAAAGAATGCGTTTCCTTACAAATGTGTAATATATACGACATCAGGGTCAGCGGCTGTAAATTTTGCGCAAGAGAACGGGAATGTTTGTCTGCTGCTTGATGATTTACCCGGTGGGAAATATGGAACATTGACCTGGAGTATCAGTAAAGATTTAGTACTGACTATTTCGGGAACAAAAGTACCAACTAATACTGATGCACCTTGGACAAGATACCGCTCAGCTATTAGGAAAATCGTGCTGAAAAATGTAACCAGCATAAGTTCTGACGCCTTTAGCTATTTCGAAGAGATGACATCAATAACGATTCCGGAAAGTGTAACCAGCATTGGTAATAATGCTTTTTCCGGTTGCATTTCTTTGTCGTCTGTAACGATTCCTGACAGTGTAACAACTCTTGGCAGTCAGGCCTTCGCCGGTTGCAGATCGTTGACATCTGTAACGATTCCGAACAGTATAGCAACCATTGGCGATTACACTTTTTCCGGTTGCAGTTCCTTGACATCCATGATGATTCCCAATAGTGTTTGTAGCATTGGTTATAGTGCTTTTTGTAACTGTAGCGCTTTGACATCCGTGACGATCCCAGACGGTGTATGTGACATTGAAACCTCTACTTTTAGTGGCTGTAGTTCATTGAAATCTGTTAAGATTCCTAGAAGTGTAAGCATTATTGGAGGCAATGCTTTCTATGCTTGTAGTTCTTTGACGTCCATAGTAATTCCGAGTAGTGTATATTTGATTGGTTCCTCTGCGTTTATTGGATGTAATGCTTTAAAAATAGTAACCATTCCAGACAGTGTAACATCCATTGGTAGTAACGCATTCTCGTTAAACACAACAATATGCTGCAGCAAAGGCAGTTATGCGTATCAATGGGCAAATGAACAGGGATATGAGATTATTGACTTTACCATTAAGAGCCAGCCGCAAAGTATAAAGGCAGTTCCGGGTACAAAAACAAAATTTTCGGTTGAAACAACCGGAGACGGGCTGACATATCAGTGGCAGTACAAGAAACCGGGTGCAACATGGCAAAACACTTCTGCTACAGGTAATACCACCGCAACATTAACTGTTCCTGTGACAACGGACCGAGACGGATACCAGTATCGCTGCGTTGTAATGAATCAAAAGAAAAAGGAACTGATCTCTGATTCTGCCACGCTTACAGTAGTCAGTGCTATGATTACAGAACAACCGACCGGCCAAACTGTTGGCTGCGGAGGCAAGGCCAATTTCACCGTAACTGTTCTCGGAGATGATGTTAAGTATCAATGGCAGTGCAAGATCCCGGGAACAGACTGGAAAAACTCTCCCGCGACCGGTAGTACCACTGCCACTTTGAGTATCCCCGCGACACTGGACCGGAGCGGATACCAGTACAGATGTGTGATCACCGGCAATGACGGAAAGCAGATCACATCAAAAGCAGTCACCTTGAAAGTCATAAACATCACTATTACAAAGCAGCCTGTGAGCCAGAAAGTAAGTAACGGTGCAAGCATAAAATTCACAGTAACAGCCAAGGGTGACGGGCTGCAGTATCAGTGGCAATACAAAAAAACGGACACCGCGTGGAAAAATTCTCCCGCGACCGGGAATACCACAGCAACGGTGACAATTACGGCAAGCATGGATAAAGACGGCTATCAATACCGCTGTGTGCTGACAAACAGTGCCGGAGAAAAAATCAATTCGGCGGCGGCGACACTGGATGTCATGGACCTTTCCATAACCAAACAGCCTGCAAGTCAGACGGTCAGAAAGGGAACAACGGTCGAATTTACAGTGACTGCAAAGGGTACTGAACTTACATATCAATGGCAATATATGCAACCGGAAGGCGCATGGAAAAACTCTCCCGCAACCGGCAGTAACACCGCTTCATTGTCTGTATCCGCGACAGCGGACCGTAACGGATACAAGTACCGTTGTGTAGTCAGAAACAAGGATGGGGATGAACTCATTTCAAATGTGGCGACACTGACGGTCAGCAGTTTGGCAATCACCACTCAGCCCGTGAGCAAGTCTGTCAGCAACGGAACGAATGTAGAATTCACCGTGGTGGCCAAAGGTGACGGGGTGAAGTACCAATGGCAGTACAGAATATCAAAAAGTGATGCCTGGCAGAACTCTCCAGCGACCGGAAACAAAACAGCTACCTTGAGCATATCCGGAACAACAAACCGTAACGGATACCAATATCGTTGTGTTGTTAAGGATCAGTATGGCATTACGATCAACTCAAACGCGGCGACACTGACTGTCGGTCCTGCGCTGAGCATCAAAACACAGCCTGTTTCGAAAACAGCGGACAACGGAACGAACGCTACCTTTACTGTGGTGGCAAACGGGGCCGGCTTGACCTATCAGTGGCAATACAGAACTTCATCCACAGCAACATGGAAGAACACAACCGCCACCGGATGCACAACGGCTTCATTGACTGTAGCCGTAACCGCAACCAAGAATGGATACCAGTATCACTGTATTGTGAAAGATAAATACGGTGCTTCCGTGACCTCTGATGCCGCAACACTGACAGTATCAGTACCGTTGAAAATAAAATCCCAGCCTGCCGATAAGGCTGTAGCGGCTGGAACGGACGCGGTATTCACTGTTACCGCCGGCGGAAACGGATTGACCTACCAGTGGCAGTACAGAAAAAACGCCACAGCGGAATGGAGCAATTCACCCGCTACAGGTAACAAGACAGCCACGCTGACTGTAGCCGCAACTGTAACGAAGAACGGTTACCAGTACCGCTGCATCATCAAAGATTCCACCGGAGCAAGCGTAATAACCAAAGTGGTGACTCTGACTGTACAGTAAAATGAATTTTCCCCTGCCCTTGACCGGGCAGGGGATTCGTATATTCGTCACTAAACAGCGATAGTTATCTGCGGCACTTTATGGTTGCTCTGTTGAAAGATAATTCTCTGTTACCGGTTGCAGAATAGAATCAAGGATCAACGACTTCCGCTGAGATACACCTGAACTGACCGGGCTCGAACTTAATATTCAGTGTACGCAACTTTTCCAGGGTCAATTCTCCGTCACGGGCAGGTGTGTAAAATTCATTAAGCAATTCTTCACCCTGTTCAACTTCGCCGAACATAAATGCCTGATTGATCAGACAGGAGATGTCCTGCTCTTTTTCAATAGCCAGAAAAGCTTTAGACGGAGTATCACCGGAGCAGTCAAAGGTAAACCAACCGAGTTTGAATTGTGCCTTAACCATGTTCATCCTCCTCATTGTCGTTTGCGCTGTAAACAGCAGACTCGTTAATCCCTGATTCGTTATCTTCGGTCCATGTTCCCACACGGCCCATGTAAAACAATCCCATAGTTTCCGTAAACAACAATGCAGACCGAACCGTTTCCGGTGCTTTCTCCCCGGCATACATTGAAAAATCCCTGCAGAATTGTGCTCCGATTGTCGTGATATCATTAATATCATAATCAGAGACCTTACTCTGCTTAACACCGGCAAGAAATGCCAGGACAAAGTTATCTTCCGTTTCAACGGACAGATCCATATCAGATATAGAAGAAACCAACTCGTCAATATGGTTGTGGACATACTCAGTGATCACCGCTTCGTCAACGCGATGGCTGAACAAACCGTGATAATGCGCTCTGTTGATCATTGCCTCTTCATAAGATTGCGCTTCCGTAAAGTCATCCGGATCATATTCGTCTGTATCAACAGGCGGCTGATCTACAATAAAATGATATCTGCTGTTATTACTCAGATGAATCCGGGTAATGTAGCCCTTATCATGTGCGCTTGCCGGATCCGTCTTCTTTTGTTCGATATACGCTTTTGCCTTAATGATATGCGGCTTTATATCCTGACGCGGCAGATCGTTTTTTCTTCTGAAGCTAAACCACACAATGAACACTTCCTTTACCAACTTATCAGCCTGTTGATGAATCGGTGACTGTATGTCTGTAACTATCCGTCATTTACTGAATTGTCAGTAGGTGATGTGTATCGTATTTATGTCTCATGATCAAGATAATGAGCGTTGATCATTTCACTCAATCATATCATGATTTTCCCTGATTGAACAGTAAAATGAAAGTGGGGCTCTCTCGCAATGAGATGCCCTTTCTATAAAAAGACATCCGGAGAAAATTGTCGGATAAAGGCGCGTATATCATTTTGAGCAATTCAGATTCAAAAAATACGGATCCAGATGATAACTTCTTTGATGAACTTTATAGTGACTTCGTAATTGAGAGAATTGCAGCGGATCGCATAATAAACCGAAATGCAGATTCGCGAAAGGGAAGTACAACGGAATTGCTTGTACATAACTTCATTGATGTTAAATATCCGAAGACACAAAAAATTGATATAGAAACAATACAAAGGTAATTAAAGAGAACTGTCTCATTAAGGGTGTTACAGATTTCTCCGCCTGACACCCAACTGCTCGCGGCGTTTGTCACTCGCAT
>JAKSQH010000010.1 GCA_024404245.1 Clostridia bacterium | reverse complement strand
AACAGCAATCGAAACGGGGCTGTCTCAAAATGATCTGAATAGATCACTTAGTGAGACAGCCCCCTTTATGTACAGGCTCTACAGTGTAGAGCTGTGACTATTGACCTTGCGTGGGATCGCAAAGCCCTTTGGTCGGCCCGCAGGCCGAAATCCTTACGTTCTCCTGCGTCGGATCATAACCGACGCTGCTGCCAGCGCCGTAAGCATGAGACTGAACCACAGCCACGGCATCGCGCTGTCTCCGGTTAGCGGTGACTTATTCACCACCAGCAGCGCGGGTGCGGATATCAGCGTGCTGCCGTCCGCGTCGCGGATCACCGCGCGGTAATAGTATCCGTTGAATCCGGCCGGAATGTCGCTCAGCTTCAGCGTCCGGTCCGTCGCGCCTTGAATATTGACGAACGGTCCGCTCTGGCCGCCCTTGCTGACCTGCCACTGATAGCTGTAGGGCTGCTTTCCGCCGCGCGCCGTGACCGAGAATTCGGCATTGCCGTGGGCGGATGTGAACACGTCTTCCGGCTGCTTAACGATGAGGAAGCCCATATTCAGGGGCAGAACGGCCTCGTTGTTATCGAAGTTCGTTTCGCCTGAAGAGCCGGATACCTTCAGAATCAGATTCTCCCCGTTTCTTCCGTTCGTGATCGCGGAAAGCGGAATATCGAAGGACGCGGTCCTGTTGTACCTGAGCGTCACGCCGTTCAGATTCTTCCGGTAGGTATCGGCTGTGTCCACAGCGGCGGAAAGCAGGATGTTTTTCGCGTCCGCCGCGCCGAGGTTCCGGATGGTGACATGCACCGTTTCCACGCCCGCCTCCAGGGACAGACGTCCCGCAACGGCCAGATCGGCATCGCCTAACGGGATTTCGTTTGTATCGTTGCGCACACCGGTCGCGAAGGCGCTGATCTGCCTGCTTCCGGGTGAAATCGTACCCGGGCCGGACACGTTGTCCAGCGTGTAGACCGCGGACGCGAGGCGGTCATTCGTACCGCTGTTTGTCGCCGGCGGGTTAACCATTGTCATGGTCAGTGTATGCAGTCCGGTGGGCGCGATGGGGCTGCCGGTCAGTATCGGTTTATCCGTGTCGGTCAGCGTTTTCGCCCAGGCGGATACCGCGTCCAGGCGGCCGCCCTGCAGCATAACACGCGTGCTCATTCTGTTGAAGGTGACATAGATCTGATAATCGCCCGGTAAGAAATCCGTGGGCACGTTGAAGCCGGCGCGGTAGGACCGGGTTTCATCCGGCATCAGTACATTGGTGGCGTACACGTTTGTGCCGTTGCTTCCGGAAACGGGGAACGTGCTCATGTCGCTGTCTGTCGCGCCGATATACCGGCTTACCGCTTCATATCCGGTCAGATCCGGCAGACCGCTCTGAACCACCTGTGAACCCAGCGGATCCTGACAGTCGACCGTGATCGCGGCCAGCTGGATTTCAGCGTCGGATCCGTCTTTTTTCGCGTACGCGCGCAGCTCAACTTTGCTGGCGGGTATGTTGCCGGTGTTCATCAGCGAGAAAAGCACATTGACCGTATCGCCGGGCTGCACCAGCGTCTGCTCCGGTGCCGCGTCCAGCACTTCCGCCTGCAGGGTCTGGCGGAAATCGAAATACTTGACCTGCTGCGTTTTGGAATCCTTGTATTTTATGGTTGTTCCGTCCGGCAGCTTTTCGATTACGGTTTCACCCGTTTTGACCTTCTCCGTAAGCAAACCCTGAATGAAGCCCGTGCTGTCCGGATACAGCTTCATAAAGGAGATACCGTTATCCGGGCTGACATCCGTGTTCCGGAAAGTCGCCAGATGGAAGGACCTGGAAGCGTAAGGATTGCCGTCACTGCCTGTTGCCAGATAGATGGCCCGGATATTGTATCCGGAGTCCTCATAGCTGACCGCGTCCCCGGAAACAGCTTCCAGATAGTACAGCGCGCGGGACGCGCCCAGATTCACAAGGTCGTAACCGGCCGGGCTGACACGTATGCCGAGGTCCCGCGGGGCTGCGTAGACCGGCCGGCCGCCGCTGTCGAGTGAGTAGTCAATCAGCAGCAGGTTGCAGCGGCCCGCGTCATCCGGGGAATCCGCCAGCGCGAAGAATCCCGCGCCGTTGCCGAATCCCGGTACATAGCGGAATGAAGCGATGCTGCCCTCCCGGATCACCTGCCGGTTTTTGCCGGTTGTGTCCGAAACCAGGAAAGCCGTTTTTTCGCTGCCCTCTTCTCCGTTCGCGTCCTGCGTCCTTGCCAGCGCGTAAACGAGGTTGTAATTGCCTCTTCCGGCGCCGCGGGCAACAGGGAAAACCTGCACAATCTCTTCAACGGGATTCCGGGCTGTGTTGAAATCGAGGGTGTAATAGTTGGTCCTTCCGGCTGTGAAGCCGTAATCGCGCATGACTGCCGCGGGCCTGCCGGGCGTCAGATATACGGTGGCTTCTCCGCCGAAGACCTTTGTGGGATTGCTCTGGAAGGTTGTCGCGCACATCAGCTCATAGTAGTAATCCGCGTGTTCTCCGCCCTGCTTTCCGCTTTCCTCGCCTTCTTTATGGTCATAGGCGATGGAAACCACGGTGCCTGTGGGCATGGAGTCGATTGTCTGGTCCGCGAAGGTGCTGCCCTGTGTGGAATACTGCTGCACGCTGCCGTTTCCGAAGAAAACGATGCAGTAGAAGTCCGTGGTATAGCCGGTGATTTCAATCCGCCGGTTCGGGAATTCTTTCACGGTCCGGTATTTCTCAAAGGTCACGGCAAGGGTGATCATATCGAAATCGCCCTCGCGGTAAGTCAGCTCATCGGTGGTTGTTACATCGAAGTCCACCACTTTGACCAGCTCGTCGATCGTTCTCTGGCTTGTGGAGGAGGTTTTGTGCGTGACATACAGGTACGGTAGGTCCATCGGCGTGTAGGTGACCTTGCCGTTCACATTTTGGATCTTCGCGCAGCTGAGCCAGGGGCGTGAAACACCTTCCACCACCTGATCCTCAATCCAGAAGGCGTAGAAGTCATCTCCCAGCTGCACCGCGCGGTAATTGGTGGCGCCGGTGACCTGAGTCAGGTTGGTAACCTGTGCTTCCGTATAATGAATCTCATCCCCGCCGGTCGGGCTGTTGCCGGCGGACAGCATGATTCCGTCCGTGGGGGCGTTGTTCAGCTTATACCGCCAGCTCTTGTCCCAGATTGTCGCCTTTACGGACCAGAACAGGAACTCCGCCACGATCTGCAGCCCCGCGTTGAGCGTGATTTCCGGATCGAATTTTGATGATTTGTTCATCGGCCGGATATGCAGATTGATTGACAGGCCCGCGTAGCCGCGCAGATAGATGCCGGCGAGCCCCTTCACCCCGGCGCCGGCGTACGCGCCGATAGAGGCGCGCGGGGAGATAATGATATCCATATCCTCTTTGCCGAAGTTTATATCATGCCATTTGTCGATGCTGGCGATGCCCGCGGACGCGGTGGTGAATGTAAACGGGAAATCAAAGCCTATCTGAATTCCGAGGCTCAGATCGAAGCCGACATAGCACGGCACAGGACCGACCATGAACGGGGAGCTGAAGGAGATCATCGCGTCCAGCGCGCCGGAAACGAAAAGGTCCAGGCTGCCTTTGTAGCTGTCATCGGCGCGGGGAAGCGCCTGTTCATTCTTTGTGAATCTGCCGTTGAGCATGACGCAGAAGCTGGCCATGAGCTTGGAATTGAGCAGCTTCCCGGTCTGCTGCTGCGCGCCTTCACGCCGTGTGTTGCCCATGGCGATATCCGTCAGGGTTTTCCGCCCGGAGGTGAAGTCGTTCCATTTTTCCATGGCCTTTTTGCTGTTTACGGTTTTCCATTCGTTCTTTGATTCGCCGTCGATAAACTTGTTCGCGGCGGCGACGCCGATGCTGAAGGTGAAGCCGCCGTCCGGTGTTACAATGAAATGCACGGCCGGAACGCCCAGCAGCTCCCACGGAAACGCCAGTGAGAAGCGGAGATTCTTGAGCCCCGGCAGACCCAGCGGGATATCTATATCAAAGGAGGTGCCGGGAATATAGCTCGGAATGCCTTTGATCTCCTTCTTAGGCAGTTCAACCACGGCTTCGGATGTTGTGATGCCGCTTCCGCGGGAGAAGGTTACGGGTCCTCCGTCGCGGCCGCACGCCATGGTTACGGTTTCTTCCGGTGCCAGTATGGAGCACCACTTATCCGTCAGGTCCAGAACAGTAACGCCCTCCTCCGTGCCGCTCACGGTTCGGGTCACGGTCTTGGGGGAGGAGGAATTGACGGGCGTATAGGTCAGCGTGAAGGTACAGGGCTTTCCCGGATAGGTGTGCACACCGACTTTGAAGGTCTGGTTCGCGTCATTTTCGGGCGTGTAGTAAACATGCTCCGTATCATGGGCCAGGTCAACACCGCGGAAAGTGACCCACTGCACGTAGGATTCGCCGTTGTCCTTTTCCAGCTGCGTGTGGATGCCCTCGCCGGCGGTGATCCGGATGGACTGCGATTCCCAGATTCTGTATCCGCTTTTTTCTATCACGAGCGCGGCGTACATACGGTAGTACCGGTCCAGCTCGAAGGCGCCGGCGGGGAAGATGACAACGCCGTTGGCTCCGGTGTAACCGGTTTTTTCGATGTCCCCTTCGGTAACGGTGACCTTCGCGTCAGCGATCGGCTTTAAATCAGCGTCTCTGACTTCGATGCCGATCTCACTCATATCCAGAATGATGATTTCGAAGGAGGCGTCATTGGTGTCGGGCATGCTGTTAAGAAGTCCGTTGTTCTTCGCGCCGGTATCCGCGTCGGCGAAGAAAGCGCTCAGCTGTTTGTTGATGTTATCCGCCCGGCTCTGCCACGCGGCCGGGAACGGACCTTGCTTCAGCTCATTGCTCAGATTTGTGATGCGCGCGGACGCGTCGCGCACCCGCCGGTAGGCCGCGGCTTTTTCGGATACGGAGGTATCGGGATCGGAGATCACGACCTTCGCGTTTGAAATTGTATTGACCGCGGTTTCGAGATCGTAAATGAAATAGTTCAGCTTATTCTCCAGCAGATGCAGCACCGGTTTGATGCCCGAAAGCGAATACGCGTCCGTTTCCGTCTTCAGCGCGGGATTCGCGTCGGCCTGCTCCAGCGCCATGCTGTATCTGCGGCGCGCGGGCTTTACCGTACTGTCCCTGAAATCGGACAGCCAGCAGTATTTCTGGTACGCGGTCATGGAGTCGGACCAGGACATGCCTTCATGCCATTCGCCGTTTTCCATGCCGGCTTTACGCAGCGCCCTGTCATATTCCTCCTGCGGCAGGGTAAACGTATCCTCGGCCGCGAACGCGTCAAGCGGCAGGATGCCGACGAGCAGGGTTATCACCAGAATGAGGCTGATCAGTTTTTTCATTGCGTTCACCGTTCCGCTGCGGCTGCGGCATGGACGGGAAAATGAACGGGAACCGCGTATTTGCCCGTTCGTGCGTAGAAGCGAAAACCGTGGTTTATGTTTCCGGGAAAACAAGCCCGGTCAGATCGATCTCAATTTCATATTCACCGCGCCAGGCGGCGACCTTCTCATCCGTGGCTTCACTCTGCCTCGCCTGAAGCAGCGAGGCTTTCATCTCCGCCCACACGGCTTCATCCGGCTCGTATTCCCCGCAGGCCATGTCATCCATGCGGCAGTACACGCACACGGTACCGGCTGTGTATATCGGATCCGTGCAGTCACCGCGCGCTTTCAGCGCGGCGATCTTTTCACGCACGCCGTCCTCCCAGTTCGGGGAATCGGGGTGGAAAGGATATCCGGGCTCGTCCCGGCCGGCGTAGCTTTGCTGAATGCTGTGTTTTCCGATGAGGCTTTCAAAGGTTTCGCCTTCCGCGAGCGCGCTCCGGAACAGCTCCGCCATGGGGATGTATTCCGCTTCGGCCAGCCGCTGCTGTTCTTCCAGCGCGGCCTGCGCCGACTCTTCGGCTTCCAGCGCCGCCTGATAACGCTCGCGCGGCGCGGTCAGGTCGGTGTTTTCAAGCGCGGCCAGAGTCAGCGCCTTTTCAGCTTCCCCGGCTTCCGCCCGCGCGGCGGAAAGCGCGTTTTCCGCCTGCTCTATTTCCGCGGCGCGCTGCCCGGAAGGCTTCAGCGCGATATATTTGATGTAGAAATAGCCTTCCGGCATATAGGTGCTTTCCCCGCCCCCGAGGAGAACCTGCTTTTCAAACAGACCGATATCATGCTCATACAGCGCCCGGTCCGGCTCGGTATAGGTTGTCCGGTAGAACGCGCGTACATCCTCGTCCGTCACATCCGTGCCGGTGCAGAACGTTTTCGCGAACCGCTCCAGAAGCAGGCTCTGTACGGCTTTTTCATAGATGCCGTCCATGGAATAACCGGCATTTTCCATGGTTTCGGTTACCGCACGGTCGGTCAGCTCCTCCCCGGGATACTCTTCCTTCAGCGCGTCCGAAACGCTCTGCCAGATCTGATCATAGGTCTGCCGCGCGTAATCCTGAAGCGTTTCCGTCTCCTCATCGGTGAGCTTGTCCAGCCCTTTCGCGCTCAGCCGGTCCTCCACGATGGCAACCGTCACGAAATGCTCCGCCGCGGCTTCCAGAAACTCCGTTTCCGCGCCGGCAAAGATATTCCGGGCTGTGTCGCCGAGCGTCAGGGGCATGTTCGCCGCGGTTTCATTGATGTATTTCTGAACCGTTTCCACGGAAAATGTTCTGTCATTGACACGTACGGCAAAGCCGTCCGCGCCCGCGCACTGAGCGATCAGCAGCGTGGAAGCCAGAAGAAACACAAATATGGCTGTTTTCAACCGGTTTAATTTCGACATCAACATGACCTGATCTCCCCAAATGTTGATTACATGGGTATTCCCTGTTTCATACGGAACCGGGCACGGCTTGATAATTCAATCACCTTATTATAATTGCAAGTGCTGTCCGCCGCAATGCGCTTTGTGATATTTCTCCTGATAATATGATCAATAAAGACGGAAAAACGGCTTTGCTGTCCCGCCGGGCAGGACAGCAAAGCTGTTTTTTTTTCGCCTTCAGAATGCTTATGTTTATCCCTTTACGCTGCCGGAAGTGAGACCGGTGATGAACGTTTTCTGAGCGCAAAGGTAAATAACGATGATCGGGACAACGGCCATTACGGCGCCGGGCATCAGCACATCATAAGCGCTCTTGTACGGCGTGATGGTGCAGCCCATACCGATCGGGATGGTATGCAGCTTGTTGTCCCGCAGTACAATCATGGGCCACATGAGGTTGTTCCAGCTGTTCATGCAGCTGAGAATTGTCATGGCGCCAAAGGCCGGGATCAGGATGGGGAGCATGATCCGGTAGAAGATCCCGTAGTCGGTACAGCCGTCGATACGGCCGGCCTCGAGCAGCTCCCGCGGAATGCCCTGACAGTACTGCCGGAAAAAGAACACCATGAAAGGCGGAACCAGATAAGGGATTACGACACCGATGTAATTGTTGATCAGTTTGGCGGCGGTCATCATCCGGTACATGGGGAGAAGCAGAATCTCAAAGGGAAGCATCATCAGAATCAGAATCAGGGACATGATCAGATTACGGCCTTTGAACTCATACATTGCAAGCCCGTAGCCGACGATGGAGCTGAAGAACAGCCCCAGAACCGTTTGCAACACCATGATGATGGCGCTGGATCTGTACCAGCTCCAGTAAATGCCGTCGTTGTAGGTGTTAAGCGCGGCATAGTTCGCGAAGGAGGATACTTCAGGGTCATACTTCAGCGTCAGACCGAAACGCATCATTTCTGTGCCGGGCTTCAGTGAACTCATGAACATGAACGCGAACGGGATCATGGCAAAGATCGCGAAGAGAATCATCAGCAGGGTCGCCAGAACACTCAGCATACCGCGTTTGCGGGCGTTAATTCTGTTTTTTGCCATATCACTGATCCTCCTTTTTGAAGAATCCCATAAGGATCAGCTGGATCAGGTTGACAACCAGAACCAGGAGCAGCAGCACGATACCGATGGCGGAGGCCATGCCGAAATCGTTCCGGTCAAAACCAACCATGTACATATAGCCTACAATGGTCCGGCCGACGCCGCCGCCGTTCTTCTGCTGCCACAGGGCTACGCTCTCCGTGAACATGGAGAAACCGCCCAGCACCGTGATGGTGATCACATAGATCAGCACAGGCTTGAGACCGGGAAGCGTTACGTGCAGGAAGGACTGGATCGCGTTGGCTCCGTCGATCTGCGCGGCTTCATACTGATCTTTTGGAATGGACTGAAGACCGGAAAGGTAATAGACAATATTCACGCCGTTCCAGCGCCACAGCGTCAGCAGGATCAGTACAAAATTCGCGGGACCCGCGTAGCTGAGCCACTTGACCGGCTCCATGCCGAAGAAGGTGAGCACACGGTTCGCGGTCGCTGTTTCCAGCGTGCCGAAAGCCAGACGAAACACGATTCCGGCAACAATGATCGAAGTCAGTGAAGGAATGAAAAACAGGGATTTGAAGAAATTCGTTCCTTTTGCCAGACCGGAATTAAGTACCGTTGCTATAAGAAGCGGTACGATCGTCAGTACGATCACATCCCATACGGCATATCTGCCTGTGGTCTGGAGTGCCATCCAGAAGTCACGGGTATTCAGTCTGGCGTAATTCTTAAAACCGATAAAGGTGGTATTTCTGCCGCTGCTGATCTTCTGAAAGCTCATGATGATCGTACTGATCAGCGGGTACAGATAGACGACAGCGAAGAAAATCAGAAAAGGGGTTACCAGTACGTACGGGACCACTCTCGGGTCTGTGAGGCCGTGCAGTTTTCTGCGGTGGATTCCTGCCGTAATCTTTTTCTGCATGTACCGTTACTCCGTTCTGTCAGGATAGCCGGTTATATCCGGGAGTGAGTGTGCAACAGGACCGGAAAAGCCGGAGGAGCGCAGGGCTCCTCCGGCTGAACCTTGTGTCAGTAATTATTCGATCTGACCGCGGAGCTCCTCAGCGCATTCCTTGGCGATCGTTTCGGGATCTTCCTTGAGCTCAATCAGGCGATAAGCCATCTGGCTCTTCACGATGTCGGTGGCGGCGGGATAGTAGGCAGTCAGGCAGGTGTCCGGAATGTCATCCAGCACAGTCTGCAGCACAGCGAACAGATCCTGACCGTAGAATTCGAAGAACTTGTTGGTCTCCTGCATTTCGGGAGTGCCGTATACATCCTTCAGGATGGGGTCATAACCGCAGGTCTTCCAAGTGGTGATGCAGCCGTCAACGGTCAGGCCGACATAAGCCACGAATTCCTTCGCCAGTTCAACGTTGGGGCTGGAAGCGATAACAGCGGTGCCGGTGCCGCCCATCTGAGCGGACTTGTGGCCGCCGTCAGCCCATGTGGGCATGGGGGCGATCTTCATGCAGCCGGCCAAATCGGGCATGAAGTTGACAAAACGGTCGAGGTACCAGAAGGGCATGCAGATTGCCGCGCAACCGCCCTGATCCATCCAGCCGTAGTATTCTTCCATGTGGGACATTCCGCCGGGGGTGGGGATGGCGGTGCCGTCATTCAGCATTTCCTGCATGAACTTCATCGTGTTGATAACAACTTCCTCATCCATGCGGACCTGATTGTCAGCGGTCAGCCAGTCGCCGCCGTGCTGGTTAACCATGGGGTACAGGCTCCAGCAGTCGGTGGTTTCGAAGGTGATCATGGGCTTGCCGGTCTTCTCCAGGAAGACTTTTCCGGCCTCATGGAAATCGTCCCAGGTCTGGATGGCGGTGTAGTCGATACCCGCGTCTTCCAGCAGCTTGGCATTGTAGAACATCACAGTCGCGCCGATGTGATGATCGATGCCGTAGTATTTGCCGTCCTTGGCGTAGTTGTTCAGGCGGGCCATGACCAGATGGTCGGCAATAGGCTCGACATATTCGTTCATGGGAGCCAGAACGATGTTGTCACCCAGATAGTTGGCGAACTTGCCGATTTCGATATCAACGATATCCGGCAGACCTTCGCCGGCGTCAATCGCCATGTTCAGCATGGTGTGCATGTCTTCGAAGGGATAGGGCTGGAAGTCGATTTCCAGGGGAGTTCTGGCGGGGTCGGCATTCCATTTGTCCAGCATTGCCTGATAAAGGTTGATGTGCAGATCCTGGAAGGTCCAGAAGGTCAGCTTCACAGGTTCGGCGGCTTCGGCGACCACCGCGCTGACGGAGCACAGGACCAGAGTCAGTGCAAGCAGCAGGGCTACGATCTTTTTCATGATGATTCCTCCTGTTTTTTGTAGTCCCGAAATCTTCGGCATACCGAAACGGCCACTTTGTTTTGGATATGCCCGAAGCATTGCGGGCTTCATCTGTCTGCATTTTATGCTCGCACGGGCGTGCTGTCAAGCCCCAAATGGCTGAAATTTGTTTGATTAGACAAAAATCAAACCATAAAGCACGTCTAAACCGATATAGCGGAATATTAAGTTTGGAAAAGACAGAAATAAACGTTGCCGGGGAACACGCGTTATGGTAGAATCTGTCTTACGGGATGAAGATGCCGCAATAAAAAGGAAGAGGGAAATACCGGTTATGAAACAATTCCATGAACTGCGTTCGGCGTTGCCGCTTTTCAGATGTCTCGGCTCGGAGATCCGCGTCAGTATTCTTGAGCTGCTCCTGTCCGGGGGTCCGATGTGCATGACGGATATCGCGTCCGAATTGAAAATTACAAACGGATCCCTGTCGCCGCATATCCGGGAGCTGGAAAACAGTGGGCTGATTACGGTGACGGCGATTCCGGGAAAGCACGGAACGCTGAGGCTGTGCAACATCGCGGAGCACCAGATTCTTATCGATCTGCTCCGGAATCCGGATGTGATCGGGCGCTATGAAACTGAGATCGCGGTGGGGCAGTATACCGCGTATTCCGTGTATCCGACCTGCGGAATTTCCACGCCGGATCATTTGATCGGTACGGAGGACGAACCGTGCTATTTTGCTTCCCCGGAGCGGGTTGACGCCGGGATTCTCTGGATGGGTCACGGATATGTGGAATACATTGTGCCGAATTATCTGAAGCCGGATCAGCGGCTGAAAGAACTGCTGATCTCCATGGAGATCAGCAGTGAGGCCCCCGGATACCGAGAGGACTGGCCCAGTGATATCACTTTTTCGATTAACGGGGTCGATGTGTGTACCTGGACCCTGCCGGGAGATTTCGGTAAGGTCCGGGGTATTTATACGCCGAAGTGGTGGAACGAGAACTGGAATCAGTACGGGCAGCTGAAATTCCTGTCCGTGGATAACGCGGGCAGCTATATTGACGGAATCCGGCTCTCCGGGGTGACTCTGAAGGATCTGAATATCATGGCGGATACAGCCCTGACATTCAGAATCTCCGCACCGGCGGACGCGGTGCACAGCGGCGGGTTGACCGTTTTCGGGCAGTCGTTCGGCAACTATAATCAGGATATCCGGGTCAGGATGGAGTATATTTCAGCTTCGGCCGGTATGTAGGAAAATCGCGCGCTTAATGCCGTGCGCGTCCGGCCGTATGCCTTTTCAGGCGCTTACGGGTTCCGCGCGTATACGGTATAGGGATGCTTCAGCCCGAATGACGCGTACACGGCCTCCAGTTCGCCGTCCTCCACCGTACGCGCGGTTTTCGCCGCGCCGTTCTTTTCGCAGTAGGTCCTGCCGCGCAGAATCCGGTACCCGTTTTCCGTGCGGATGTGGAACAGCTCCTCATGCGTGAAGGGGATCTCCGGATTCATGGCCACAAGCTTGAAGTATGTCAGCGTTTCAAGCGATGCCGGTTCCTCACGGAAGGCATAGTTGGCGACCCATTCACCTTTCAGCTGCACAAAGAGCATCCAGCTGCCGTCCTCTCTTTTCCGGAGCTGATACGCCTCGTTTCCGGGATACTGTACAACCCCGTCCTGAAGCCGCAGCGGCTTCAGCGAACCGGAGAAGGAATCTCCCGCGTCCGAAAGCCACCTGTTGCCGGCGCTGTCCTTCACGATCAGCCCGGAATGGCGGTATTCCGTGTTTTCCATATGCGTGCGGTAGTGATCCGCCATCACGGGATATGCTTCATATCCGAGGCTGCAAAGCACATCCGCGAGGAGCGCGTTCAGGTCATAGCATACGCCGCCGCGGCCGTTTTCCACAATCTGACGGTAGAGTCCCTCCGGTGTGACCGGTTCTTTTCTCAGATTCAGATAATCGATATTCTCATAGGGGATATGTGTGACCTGCGCGCGGAAGATCTTTTCAAGAAGTTCCCCGTCCGCGGCGATGTTTTCCGGCATTGTCAGTCCGATCCGTTCAAAATACCGTTCCAGGTGTTTCTGATCCATTGCGGCCTCCGTTTTGCGCGAATGTCTGTCAGTCCGCCGCGTCACAGGGTTCCTCATACGGCAGGCCGAACTGCGCGTATGCCCAGGGAAGCTGCTCCGGCGGGCAGTCATAGCAATATATACTGTCCTTGAAATACTCCCGGTAGGAGTTGCCGAACAGCGTCCGGCGTCCTTCCGGTGTGCCGATGGAGATCATTCTTTTGATCTTTCCGGCGGGATCGTGTCCCGCGATTGTGTATTCCTTGATTTTTGTACCGATTTCCGGCGAGATTCCGGGATATTCCATCCGGAAGGACGCGCTTTCGGATGGACCGATCAGGCACATTTTTCCGTCTCTTTCCTCAATGAGGAATTCCTCGCCGTCCAGCAGCTGTTTCATTCCGGGTACGAAGCGGATCGGTTTCTTGCAGTTCATGAAGGTGGAAAAGGTTGTTTCCGTCAGCCAGCGAGTTCCGTCGCGATCCGTTACGATCAGCGTTTTATGGATGTGTGAACGCAGCTTTTCATAAAAGGATACGGTTCCCACAGGCATGACTTCGTAGCCCAGCTCAGTCAGAAACCAGCCGAACAGCCCCGCGATATCATGACAGATTCCGCCTTTTTTCTCTTTCACGATTCGCTGAAAAAGGTCATCCGTATTGCAGGAGACGCATTTTTTCGTCAGAAACTGCGTGTTTTCATAGGGAATGCTGATGATGTTGTGAAATGTGAGCTTTTCCAGCAGCGCGGCATCCGGCGTGATGCTTTCCGGCATTGTCAGTCCGATGCGTTCAAAATACTGCTTTACTCTTGCTTCATCCATTTTTCCGTCCTCATTTTCGGCTTTGCAGTCCGAATTGGGCATATGCCCATGGCATAAGTGTATCCGGGCATTCATACTGATAAAGCCCGTTTCCCGTTGATTCGCGGTAGAGGTTTCCGGTCAGCGTGCGGCGGCCTTCGGGCGTCACAAGGGAGAAAACCTCCTTGCGGCACACCGCGTTTTCCGGATATTCCGTCATCGCGCTGAACTTGGAATCATTCCTGTCCTCCTCGGTGATGTCCGCGTCCCGGATCCGCAGAAAGTCCGTCCATATCCCGGCTTTCTTTTCCTGCAGCAGCAGTTTCCCGGCCGGATCCCTTCCGAACCGGAAGCTGCTGCCGGAGGCGGTCAGCTCCGTTCTCTCCGTGACGGGAAGAGGGTCAAAGAACCTTGTGAAGGGATTGGCGACATCGCACCACCGGGTTTCCCCTTCGCGGTCCTCAGCAAGCAGGATCACGTGATAGTTCAGGTCTTCCGCCCGTCTCCCGCAGATCACCGTGGAAAAGTATCGCACCCGGTAGCCTATGGCGGTCAGCAGCGCGCCGAAAAGGGGATTCATATCAATGCACATTCCTCCTCTTTTCCGGATGATCACCTCATGGAACTGCGTTTCAAAACCGGTCGGCAGAATATGCCCCGTCAGGTAATCCGTGTTCTCATAGGGAATCAGCAGCACATGCCGCCGGTGAAGCGCCGCGAGCGTTTCCGCGTCCGGGAGGAGCCTGTCCGGCACCTTCATCGCGAGGCGGTCAAAATACATCCGTATCAGTTCATGTCCGTTCATAGCAGGTAGTTTTCCTCAACATCGAATTCCAGATCGTAAAGGAAATCCAGGTTATATTCACAGCGGCCGCTGTCTGTTACCGCGGTGCCGATGCGGTCGGCAAGCCTTGTCACGATTTTCGCGCCGGCCGCTTTTTCCGGGCTTTCACCGACGCGGGCGAAGGGAGGCTCCGGGTTGTCGTCACTGTATCCGAGACGGACAAACTCACGGAAGAGTCTGCACTCGACGCGCAGGCTTCCGCTGCCGATATAGCCGGCTTCGGTCCGCTCGGCCAGCAGTTCCTCCACGCAGAGCTGGATCCTGCGGATCTTGCCCGCGCTGAAGCCCAGGTTGGACAGGATGGCGGGTACGGTTTTCACCGCCTGATCGATAATGTTCCGCCGCCGCATGGTTTCGAAGGCGAACACTTTGATGCCGTTCACGATATCCTCATCGATTTTCCTGGCGTCAAGCCGTCTCAGCATCATTGCCAGAAGCGCGCAGGCGTCCAGCTTCCCGTTTGCCTTCAGCGGGAACGCGTCAAAAATGAAGAAGTTCACAGGCATCCGGAAACGCGGTATCTTTCCCGTCAGTGCCTTGCGGATGGCGTCCCCGTCCGGTTCCGTACCCGGGGTGAGGGTGAGGCAGGCGTGGATGTTTTCCCCGTAAAGCTCATCCGGCGCGCCGAAGACTTTTACCTCCCGTACGCCGGGCAGTGAATTGATCACGGCTTCGATTTCGGCCGGGATGATGTTCTCGCCGCCTTTGATGATGATATCCTTGATTCTGCCGGCGAGGTGCAGGAAACCGTTATCATCCAGGAAACCGATGTCTCCGGTGTGGAGGAAGCCGGACGCGTCAATCGCCTGCACTTCCGCGGCGGCGCCGTAGTATCCGAGCATGATGAATCCGTTATCCCGCAGTGTGACCTCTCCGATTTCCCCGCGGGGGCATTCCGCCCCTTCGGGATTCATGATGACAACCTCCCTGTGGGGAAACGGTCTGCCGACGGTGTGCACCCTGACATCCGCGCTGTCTGACGGGCGGGTCATCGCGATGCAGGTATCGGATTCCGTCTGCCCGTAGCTGTTCAGCAGCACGGCGTTGCCGAAGCCTTTTTCCACCCGCATAAGCTGGATGGGAAGCAGCGGCGCCCCGCCCGCGTAAATCCTTTTGATGAACGGGTAGCCGGCATCGGGGAACGCCTCGTCCTCCATGGCGCGCACGATGACCGTCATCACCGCGGTGAGCGCGTCCGGCGTGTATTCCCGCAGGAAACGGTTGATCATGCCGGAGGAGAACTTTTCCGGAAGGAGGAGCTTTCCGCCGTACAGGAGATGTGCCATGGCAATGCCCAGCCCGAAGATGTGGAACAGCGGCACCGCCATGCAGAGGCTTTCCTCCTTCATTTCGGGTATTGCCTCCGTATAGGCGTCCGCGCCCGTGATGTTGCTTCTCTGGGACAGCATCCCGCCCTTCGGGGAGCCTGTTGAGCCGGAGGTGAATACGACGAAGGCCGGGTCCGCGCACGCGGATTCCGCAGCGGTAACGGGGGCAAATGTCTCCTTCTCATCAAAGGAGAACGTTCGGATATCCGCCCGCTTTCCGGCATCCGGCTGAATGCGTTCCGCGCAGGACGCGTCCTTTTCCAGCCCGCCGAAGTTACCGTAAAGGAAAACGGAGGAGTCCATCTGCTGCATCAGGGTTCTGATCTCATTCTCCGGCAGCGAGTAATTCATCAGTACCGCCACGGCGCCGTAACAGGTGATGCCGAAGAAGGCCCTGAGCCACGCGCAGGAGTTGTAGGCGCATAAGGTGACCTTGTCTCCGGGTTTCACACCCATTCCGGCAAGGATGCTTCTGTAGCCGATGGCGGCGGAGAGCAGGCCGGAATAGCAAACCGTTTCATCCCCGTCGCAGGCCACCGCGATGTCGCCGTATTTTTCCTTCGCCTCTGTCAGCCGGTCAAAGTATCCCTTCATACGCGGTCCTTTCCTGTGAGCTTTTTCACAGCGCTCACAAAGCATTCGTAGAATTCACGGATCCTGTTTTTTGAATACAGCCCTTCGGGATAAGTGCAGTAGAATCCCAGTTCATCGGAGCCGTGCCGGCCGACGATGCCCGCGATCACAAGGCAGTTGGGCTGGCCTGCCGGCTTGGGGCAGAGGTAGACGTCGCTGCAGAGCGCGGAAAAGCGGCCGATGTTCATTGTGCCGTTGCGATAGTTGAACATCACGGTGTTTCCCAGTACGTCGCTGTTTTCCAGTATGAACGGGAAGCTGCAGTGCGCCGCGCCGTAATCGGACTGTTCCCGTACATCATTCAGCATTTCCGCGGGGCTTCTTCCGTCCCTGCTGTTAAGAATAACCGGGACGGGCGTGACATAGCAGTTGACGGAATCATTCTTCAGGAAAGTGTCTCTGCCGTGATAGTTTGAATAGACCATCGCGGCATCCTCCCCGTTCATCTCCGCTACGGACATGGCGCAGGCTGTGAGGAACAGACGGGCGGAATAGCCGTCGGATCTCTGAAACGCGTCAGGCACATAGAATACGCCGGTGCCTGTTTCCGGTCCGGGAAGATCCTGCTTCAGGATGCCTCTTCCGCTGAAGTGCTCTTTTTTCCGCACTGCCGCCAGATGTTCGCGGGTTGCCCGCGCGGTTTCTTCGTTACGGGCCTGTTTTTCATCCCGGAGAATCAGATAGAGACGGTCCGCCGGCAGTTCCGCGCCGCTGTCGAGATAGCGGTCCGCCACTTCGCGCACAAAGACGGACAGGGACATCTCATCCGCGATCAGGTGATGGAAATCGCAGAAGAAGTAGTTATGTGACGGCGTCACGATGATGCTGCAGCGGTAAAGGCTTCCGGAAAGCGGGTCCATCGGCGTGACGAGGGCCGGCTTTGCCGCGGCGAACGCTTCATCCGTCATCGTAACGGTGCCGACCGGCGTGAACAGGCTTTCGTCATAATACTGGCACACTTTGCCGGATGCGTCCTTCCGGAACCCGGAAAGGAACGCCGGATGGTTCCTGAGCGCTTTTTCCGCTGCGGCGCGGAGCCGCTCCGTGTCCACCCCGGGCTGCAGGGTGAAAATCATTGCCGCGTGATAGGTGATAACGCGCGGCTTTTTCTGATTCAGCGCCATCTCCAGCTGGAACAGCTGGCCCGCGGTGAGATCCGCCGGCTCTTTTTCCGCGTTCTCGTTTTCACGGCGCAGCTCCTCCGGGGTTCCTGCCTTTTCCTGCCCGAACCGCGCGGCAAGGTTTCCGGCCGTGCGGCATTCATAAAGCCCGTTCACGGTGATGAAGCAGCCCGCCTCGGCACAGGCGGTGATCATGCGGATCGCGGTAAGTGAGTCACCGCCGATCAGGAAGAAGTCCTCATCCGCTCCGACCTTTTCAAGGCCGAGCACTTCCGCCATGGCGTTACAGAACATTTCCTCCGCTTCGTTTTCCGGCTTCACGTAGGCATTGCGGTATTCCCGGATATCCGGCGCCGGAAGCATTTTCCGTGAGAGCTTGCCGTTGGCGTTGAGCGGGAACGCGTCGAGCGCGATATAGTAGGTGGGGATCATGTAGCCGGGAAGGCACTTTGAAAGGATCCGTCTCACTTCCGCCGGGTCATCCAGCACAGGTGTTTTTTCACTCTTCAGACAGTAGAGCACAATGAAGGTGCGGCCTTCCGCGGTAAAGCTTTTCGCCACCGGGTGCTCGATGCCCAGCGTTTTTCTGACCGTCAGTTCGATTTCCAGCGGCTCTACACGGTTCCCGTTGATCTTCACCATGTCATCCAGCCGGCCGCGGATCACAAGGTTTCCGTTTTCATCAATATATCCCAGGTCCCTGGAATGGAAGATTCCGTAACCCCGCACTTCCTCATTCAGCTCCGGAAGGTTCAGATAGCCGCGGAAATAAGGATTATCAAAGCATACCTCTCCGGTTTCCCCCTGCTGAACACTGTTTCCGTTTTCATCCAGTATCAGAAGCCTGAGACCGAAGTTGTTTTTGCCGACGATCGCCCGGTCATGGGCTTTGTCAAGAAGGAACGAGGAGACCATGAAGCAGGTTTCGCTCATGCCGTAGTAGGCATGGATGTCAATGCCCTCTTTGTAAACGCCTGTGGCGGGTTCCCCGGCGGCGATGATTTTCCGGATATTGTGATAGCTTCCTTTGTATGTGCGCAGGAAGGAGGGGGAGAGATAGATCTCCCCGATATTCTCCGCCGTGAGGAATTCCTCAAACCGGACGAGGTTCTTCACCGTATCGTAGGACATGATGAAGACCGGGTCCGCCGCGTACAGCTTCGGCAGCGGCAGAACAAAGGCCGCGGCGAAGTTGAAAGGGAAGATCATGGCGAAGTTCCGCGGGCTTTCCTCGTGCAGATCCGGGACATCCGCGTACCAGCTGTCCAGACATACATCCAGCTTGCCGTATTCATGAATCATGGTTTTCGGTTTGCCGGTGGTGCCGGAGGTGCTGAAGGAGAAGCACGCGTCATGCGGGTCGGTGCTTTCGTATCCGGAAAGGGACGGAAGCGCCATGGCCGCCTCATACACGGAAAGGTCCAGTACAAGCCGGATATTCAGGTCTTCACGGATCGCCCGGACCCTGTCCTCCGGATAGGTATCCTCCATGAAAACGAAGGCGGCTCCGGCGCGAAGCACGCCGAGCATGGCGATGAACATCCGGGGACTTCTCGGAAGGAGCAGCATAATGAAGTCCTCCCGGCCGAGCCCTTTCTCCCTGAGGGCGGCATAAATCCTGCCGGAACGGTCCCACAGCTCCGCGCAGGTAACCGGCTCCTCATGAAAGTCAAGCGCGAGCGCCAGCCGGTCCGGGTATTTTTCGGCGTTTCGCCTCATCTTTTCAACAAAATATGTGTCCATCTGTTTCCTCCGTGTCTTTTTTCAGTCTTCCGGGTTTTCCGCTGTAAGCAGACCGGCCGCTTTTACGAAACACTCGCCGAAGCGCCGGACTGTTTCCGGCAGATACATTCCCCGCGGGTAGTTGCAGTAGAAATCCAGCCGTTCGGCATCCGCGCGGTCAAGCACGCCGATGTTGAAAAGGCAGTTGGGACTGTTCGGGTCGCGCCGCGGCATGAAAACGGATTCCGCGAGGTTACTGAAATCCCCGAAGTCCATCGTTCCGTACTGATAGTTGAAAACCACTGTCCGGTCAAGCGGCAGTCCGCTCTCCGTGACCGGGGAACCGGCAGCGTGCAGCATGCCGTGATCCAGCTGTTTCCGCACTTCGGAAATCAGCTCTTCCGCCTTCTTTTCACGGATCTTCGTTACCGCCACGGGAAGCAGGACTGTGAAACAGCCCGCGGCGTCCTTTCTGGCCTGCCTGTTCCTGCCGTTATAGGTCGCGTAAATGAGCGCGCTGTCACAGCCGTTGATTTCCGCCGTCGCCGTGAGGCCCGCGGTGAGGAACACCGCGGCGGATGCTTTCGGGGATCTGGGAAGCACGCCTTGAAGGAAGAGTGTTTCACTTCCGGAATCCGGGCCCGGAAGATCCGGGCGCAGCATCGCGGCACTCTTTTCCGGAAGGCGTTCCGCCGGGTTCGGACCGGCTTTTTCCGCGGGGCCGGATTCGGCCGCCTCCTCTTCACACAGTGAATAATAAAGGTCGGGCGGGAGCACGGCTTCCGGATCCCGGTAGCACGCGGCGATCTGGTGCAGCAGCATGCTGTTTGAGGCACCGTCTCCCATGATATGGTGCACGGAAAGCAGAAACACGTTTTTCTCCGGTGTGCGGATGATTCTCGCGCTGTAGAGCCTGTCCTTCAGAAGGTTCACCGGTTTGAAAAAGCTTACGCGCTCGCGCGCCAGCTCCGCGGCGGACATCTCTTCCACGGTAACCGGTTGAAACAGCGTTTCATCATAATATTGTACCACACTTCCGTCCTTTTCACGCCGGAAACCTGAAAGGAGCGCGGGATGGCGGGCGATGACCCTATTCACCGCGTTTTTCAAGCGTTCAGGGTCAGTATCGTTTTTCAGTATGGCGAACACCGGTACGCAGACGGACGGATGGTCCGGGTATTTTTCAAACAGTTGCCAGTAGATCCGCTGGCCGGCAAGCAAACGCTGCGGCTTTCTTCTTGCCCGGTCTTCCCTCAGGGCCGTCTCTTCCCGTGTCGCCGTTCTTCTGCCGGATATTCTGCGCGCGAGCGCGGCCGCCGTTCTTGCCTCAAGGAGATCCTCCACCGTGATGTCGCAGCCCTCGGCGGAGCAGGCGGTGACCATCCGGATCGCTGAAATAGAATCGCCTCCGGCTTCATAGAAATCATCGTCCGGGCCCGGTTCCGCGCCGGGCAGGACGGACGCCATCACGCGGCACAGCAGAGCCTCCGTTTCGTCGGCCGGCTTTCTCCGGGGTTCGCCGGTTTCCGTTGCCGCGGCCGGTTCCGGCAGCAGGCTTCTGGACAGCTTTCCGTTCGCGTTCAGCGGCATGGTTTCAATGGGTACGAAATATGACGGAATCATATAGGAAGGCAGCTTTTCCGAAAGCCTGCGCCTTGCCAGCGCGGCATCCCGGAACAGGCAGGTTTCATCCGCCTCTTTTGCCGGGTAGTAAAGCGCCACATAGGAACGCCGGTCGCTGACGAAGCCTTTTGCCACCACATTTCCGATGCCGGAAACCTCTCTTGCCGCGGCTTCGATTTCGCCCGGCTCAATCCGGTTCCCGTTGATCTTGATCATATCGTCCGCGCGCCCCTTGATAAAGATATCTTCGTTTTCACTCCGGTATCCGAGATCGCCGGAGTGGAAGAGTCCGTCGCGGAATACTTCGCGCGTTTTTTCCGGCATGTTGATATAGCCGCGGAAATAGGGGTCCGGGAAGCAGATCTCACCGGTTTCCCCGTCCTTTACGGGGGTTCCGTCCTCGCCGAGAATGCGGATGTTCCTCCCCGTATCCCGGGTTGCGATCGGCGCGTCCGTGCTCTCCTGTGTCAGCACGTATTTGGAAACGCAGTACAGTGATTCCGTCATGGCGTAATGAACGGTGATCTCATGCCCCGGGATACACAGACGGGAGGCCGGTTCCGACCCTGTCATGATCGATCGGACATACGGAAAGCCTTCGTTGTAGACCCTGAGCACGGACGGGGAAAGAAACAGCCCGGTGATTCTTTCCTTTTCCAGAAGCTCACGGAGGCGTTTGAAGTTTTTGGACACATGATAGGACAGGATATAAAGTGTGTTCGCCGTGTAGAGCTCCGGCAGACCGTGGATCATCACGGCGGAAAAGTTGAAGGGCGGCACGAAAGCGAATCTGTCACAGCGGTCAAAATCCACCGCGTCCTCATCCGTTACCGTTCCGGCGATGCCGATGTCGATCTTGCCGTACTCATGCAGGATCCCCTTCGGTTTTCCTGTGGTGCCGGAGGTGTAAAAGATCATACCCGCGTCATGCGGATAAAGCGGTTCTCTTCCGGAAAGGGAAGGTCCCTCCTGCGCCTTTTCATAGAAGTCCCGGTCAATCACGAACCGGACACCGCAGTCCGCTTTCATATACGCGAGACGCTCTTCGGGGCAGGTGTCTTCCGCAAGCGTCACCGCGGCCCCCGCGCGGAGCACCCCCAGAAGCGCGACAATCATCATCGGATGCCGGGGAAGGAAAAGCATAACGGTATCCTCCCGCCCGATTCCGCGCGCCTTTAATGCTCCGTATATTCTGCCGGACCGGTTCCAGAGCTCGGAATAGGTGACCGGCGCTTCCCCGAAGTCCAGCGTGACGGCTGTACGTTCGGGATATTTTTCAGCGTTCTGTTCCAGTTTATCCACAAAGTATGATCTCATCTTTTTTACACCTGTTCTTTTTTGTACAGATTCACGGACGCCCGCAAAGCCAGGCCGATCCCCCTACACCTTTATACTTTTACACCTGACACCTGACACCTGACACCTTCTACCCCTTCTACCCCCTTGCGCCGGGCATCATCTGAAATATATCATATTGCCACGCTTTATGGAATATTGAAATGATCATCAAACATAATCCTTCATTATTTTCGTCCGCTCTGATATAATGATCCCATCATCAGATACACAATTATCTTCTGAAAGGATGGACATAACCGTGATTTTTTCAGAAAATACGAATAACGGCGTAAAGGTAACCGTTGACGGCCGCCTGGATACCAACACCGCGCCGGAGCTGCGCAGGGTGCTCGGCACAGTTCCCGATGACACCGCGCTGCTTGTCATAGATCTCGGAAACACCCTTTATATTTCCTCCGCCGGACTGCGCGAGCTGCTGATCGCGCGGAAACGCTTCCGGGATGACCGGATGAAGATTGTGTCCGTCAGTGACAGCGTCATGGATATTTTCAGAATCAGCGGGTTTGATACGATCCTCCCTGTTGAGCAGGGCAATCGCGCGGATTTCGTCCACCTGTCGATACGGGATTTTATCAGGGAAAAGGCTGCCTCCTGCGGGGACAGAGCCGTTCTGCGCGATTCCGAAAAAGACTGGACCTGGACGGATATTGACCTCGGTTCCGACGCGATGGCACACCGTCTGCGGCGGATGGGTGTGCGCAAAGGCAGCCATGTCGGAATTGCCGGGCTGAACTCCGTGAATTTCATTTTGTGCCTCTATGCCGTTCAGAAACTCGGAGCCCTTGCCGTGCTCATGAACTTCAACCTGAAACCATCCGAGATCATTACGCACATCACCGCGGGCGACGTCGCTTTCATGTGCGTCGGCAATCTTCCTTACAGGCCGGACAGGGATGCTTTTTTCCATGAGATCCGTTCCGGTGCCGCCGGGCTTGAAGACCTGTTCTTCTTTGAGGATTTGCCGGCGGGGCAATGGGTGGCGGAAGGCGCTGCGTGCCCGTTGGAATCCTTTGCCGGTACAGTGGAGCCCGATGACCCCTGCCTCATGCTGTTCACCTCCGGTTCCACAGGGAAGCCGAAAGGGGTTATCCTGTCCGCTTACAATGTGCTGAACGCCGCTGAAATCAGCAAAAGAAGCCAGAACCTTACCGGGGATTCCGTCTCCTGCAACATCCTTCCGCTTTTCCACGTTTTCGGGCTTGTCGCCGGGCTTTTTGCCGGAGCCTTTGCAGATGCCCTTCTGGTTCTGCCGAAGGACCTGCATATGTCCACGCTGATGGAAACCATTGAGAAGAACCGGTGCACCGTGTTCCACGCGGTGCCCACCCTGTTCCTTGCCCTCCTTACGAATCCGGAATTCCGTCCGGAAAGGATCGCGTCCCTGCGGTGCACCATTCTTTCCGGTGCCGCCGCCACCAAAGCGCAGCTCGATCTTTTCCGGGAAAAGCTTCCCGATAACCGTTTCCTGTCCTCCTACGGGCTGAGCGAGGCGGCGCCTGTTACCATCACTGAGTATGAAGACACCGGCGAGCATATCACCGATACCGTCGGAAAGCCCATGGAGCATATCGAAATGAAGATCGTTTCCGTTTCCGACGGGCACGAATGCGCTCCCGGCGAGACCGGTGAGATTCTTGTTCAGGGCTACAACCTGATGGCCGGCTATTACAAGGCGGATCTGGACAGTCAGTCAATCGACACGGACGGCTGGCTCCATACGGGCGATCTCGGTTTCCTGAGGGAGGACGGGTATCTTCATCTGGACGGCAGGCTCAAGGAGCTTATCATCCGCGGCGGCGAGAACATCATGCCGCTGGATGTGGCGCAGGCCGTAAGCGCGCTCCCGGGCATTTCGGATGTCAAGGTGGTCGGGGTGCCCAGCGATTTCTACGGCGAGGAGGTTGCCGCCTGCATCGTGCTGAAGCCCGGAGCGGAGTTTGACGAAAAGGCGGCAAAGTCAATCCTTTCCGGGAAGATCGCCGCGTTTAAGATTCCGTCTTATTTCTTCATTTTCGATGAATTCCCCGTTCTTTCCAACGGAAAACAGGATTCGCTCGCGATCGCGGCGGAAGCGGAAAGGAGAGCCGCGGATGCACACAGACATTGATTCCCTTCCTTCCGTTGTTACGGACGGATGCCCGAAAATCGGCTACGGCGCCACATCAACCGTATATCTGCTGCCGGACGGCACCGTATGCAAGATTTTTAATCCGGAGTACTCTTTTGACGAGATCCGGCGGGAAAGCCGCACGGCGGAAAGCGCCCGGCGGCTCGGTATCCGGGTACCGGAGCCTTTCGGTATGGTAAGGAACGGTGACCGGATCGGTATCCGCAGTGAGTTTGTGAACGGAAGCAGTCTGGCGGAGCTGCTTTCCGGACAGGAAGACTGCTATGACCGCGTTCTTCCCGAATATATCCGGGAACTCAGACGCTTTCATGAAACGAAGGCCGGCTCAGGAGATTTCGTCTCCGCCGCGGACACTTATCTGGCAAAGATCGAAGCGCTTTCCGGAACCTCATGGTACACGCCGGAGGAACTGAAGAAAATGGAGCGGCTTGTCCGCTCCGTTCCGGACAGGGATACGCTCCTGCACGGAGACTATCATCCGAAGAACATTCTTGTGAGAAACGGGGAACTCTGCTTTGTGGACCTCGGGGACACCTGCACCGGCCATCCTGTTTTTGACTTCGCCATGATCGCCAACACCCACTTCATTATTCCTTCTGTGAATCCTTCCTATGCCGAACGGTTCTTCGCGGTTGACCCGCGTATTATGCTCAGGCTGTGGGACGATGTTTTCTCCCTTTATTTTTCCGGTTTTTCGCCGGAAAAGCAAAAGTCCGTGCGGAAGGGAATCATGGCTTTCGCCGTTCTTCGCCAGGGCCTCTCGCCGGCGGACGGGCGGGTCTTCCCGGAACAGGTGCTGAGGGGAAACGTCGCTGTTACAAAACGGAAACTGCTTCCGGAAATTGATTTGATTACCGGTTCCGTTGACTGGTAGGAAAGAGTGGTTTATGTACCTGATCAGTGAAGTGGATCATTCTGAATGCCCGGTGCTGCGGCACGGGCCCGATGTATTCACACAGGCGTGCCGGTGCGGTGCGGAGCGGATTCATGTCCTGATGCCCGGGGGTGAGGACTATGATCTTGTGCACATCCGCAACGCTGATTACCGGCCGGATTTCATCCGTAACCGCTGGAAGGATGAGGCCTGCTATCCGGAATACCGTACTTATTCGGTTGCGGAGAAAAGCAGCCTGTATCTGGACTTTTTCCGCGTTTTCAGAACGGTCTATATCTCCTCCGTGAACGAGTACACGGTGGCGCTGACGGAGGTTATGCTGCGCTACACGCGCCTTACGGTCTTCTCACTGGATGAGCGGATCCGCCGGTTCTTCGGTGAACGCGTTCCGGTGTTTGCCGGGGCGGAGATTCCGCGGGAAAGGGATGTGCTTGTGATCGGGGATCTGTCCGCGGATCTTGTTTTTGATGTAAGCTTTCACAGGATAGGCCCCGTCTGCGCCTTCCACAATGTCTTTTTTCTGCAGGGGCAGGGCGTGCTCTCCCTGTCCGGCTATTCCTACGCCGAGCTCGCGATTGACGGAGGTGCCGGAATCGGAAGCGTTCTCAACAATCTGTACCGGTTCGGCAAGGCCGTTTCCGGCATAGGCCTTACGCCTGTGGTGCGGGGGAGAACCGTCGGGCATTTCAGCACCGCTTTTCTGGAAAAGTATTTCAATCTGCGCCTCACGGCGCCTGACGCCGGAGACGCCAACACGGTTTATTTTCCGGAGATGTCGACGCTTTCATCCACGATGTTTCTGGATTGGGTCAGGCCTGAGCTTGATCTTTCCATTCTCTCGGAGGCGTTTCTTTCGGATATGAAGGAATATGCCGACGCCGTGATCGGCGAAAAACGGCTGCTCGGCGTTCTGATCCGCGGGACCGACTATGTGGTGGTTCATAAGGACGGACCGCGGAAAATGGCGGGCGCGGCGGATATGATTCCCATGATCCGCGAGTGGATGGACAGCTACGGATATGACGGGATTTTTCTTGCCACCGAGGACCGGGATATACTGGCCGAAATGCGTTCGGCGTTCGGTGATGATGTGAAGGTGATCGCCCAGGAACGGCATTCCGTGGCGGACCTTGACGGCCGCAAGCTTCTTGCCGAGCTGGAAAAGGAAAACGCTGCAGATTATGAAGGCAGTGTGGCGGAAAGCACGGTGAATTATTTCTACGCGCTCTACATGCTGTCCCGCTGTGCCGCGTTCATCTGTTCCGGGGCATGCAACGGATATGACCTTGCCGTCGGCTTTAACGGCGGGAATTATGAGCGTGTTTATCTTTTTAAAAATCGCTGAGGCGGGTGAATCCTGAAACAACCGGACCAATGCTGCCCCCGGTACACGGTTCAGAAATGTGTGCCGGGGTTCTTTTTTGTGATCGGTTCATAAGCGGATCGTATGGCAGGGGCGGAGGCTGCTCCACAACATTTAGTCAAAAACACGAACATTCGGAAAAATGGATATAAAAATGTTCTAAATAATACCGAGAAAAGACGGAATATCAATTGACATCGTTCGCATTCGTTGCTAAGATGGGCTGTATTTTTTCGGGAAAGCCGGTGAAGGATCATGAAAAAGGTTGGCATTGTCATGGGCAGTGACAGCGATCTGCCCGTGGTGAAAAAGGCGACGGATATGCTGAAGTCATTCGGTGTGCCGTTTGAGGTACACGTTTATTCGGCGCACCGCACGCCTGCCGAGGCGCGTGACTTCGCGATAAACGCCCGCGCGAACGGCTTCGGCGCGATCATCGCCGCGGCCGGCATGGCGGCCCATCTGGCCGGCGCGATCGCGGCGAACACTACGCTCCCGGTTATCGGGATCCCCTGTATGGGTGCATGTATGGACGGCATTGACGCATTATTATCCACGGTACAGATGCCGACGGGAATTCCCGTTGCGACTGTAGCCGTGAACGGAGGCGCCAATGCCGCTTTGCTTTCTGTGCAGATTCTCGCGGTGGAGGACGCTGACCTCGCCGCGAAGCTGGACGCGAAGCGCGCGGAGGATGCCGCGAAGGTGCTGGAAAAGGACCGCGACATCCTGTCAAGACTGTGAACCCTGAACTGAAATAAACGACAAGGAGAGAAAGATCATGGAAAAGAAGCTTGTTTACACCGGTAAGACCAAGAATGTCTACGCGCTTGACAACGGCAATTACGAACTGCTCTTCAAGGATGACTGCACCGGCAAGGACGGCGTGTTCGATCCCGGCGAGAACTCCGTGGGCCTGACCATTGACGGCGTCGGCGATGTCAACCTGCGCATGAGCATTTACTTCTTTGAGAAGATCAACGCCGCCGGCATCCGCACCCACTATGTGAACGCCGATCTGGGCACCACCACCATGGAAGTTCTCCCCGCGAAGCCCTTCGGAAAGGGTCTGGAAGTGATCTGCCGCTATAAGGCCGTCGGCAGCTTCTACCGCCGCTACAGCGATTACATTGAAGAAGGCGCTGATCTGCCCGCCTATGTTGAAATGACCTTCAAGAATGACGCCAAGGGCGATCCGCTGGTCACGAAGGACGGTCTGATTGATCTGGGCGTGATGAGCGCGCGGCAGTATGACGATATCAAGGCCATGACCCAGCAGATCACAAAGATTGTGGCGGATGACCTGGCTGAGAAGGGCCTGGTGCTGTATGACATCAAGTTCGAGTTCGGCTATGACAGGGACGGCGGCGTGATGCTGATTGACGAGATCGCTTCCGGCAACATGCGCGTTTACAAGGACGGACAGTATATCGATCCCATGACTCTTTCGAAGCTGTTCTTCGCCTGATCCGGTAATACAACAACACGAAAGAGGGTTCACCATGGGCGGTTTTTTCGGGATCGCGTCGAAGAAGGACTGTATGCTGGATGTGTTCTTCGGCGTTGACTACCACAGTCACCTCGGCACCCGCCGGGGCGGAATGGCGGCGTGGGACCGTGAGATCGGTCTGCAGCGCAAGATCCACAATATCGAGAACGCGCCGTTCCGGACCAAGTTTGAGCACATCTTTGAGGAGATGAAGGGCACCTCGGCGATCGGCTGCATTTCAGACAGTGATCCCCAGCCCCTGCTGATCCGTTCAAGCCTCGGCACCTACGCGGTGTGCATGACCGGTGTGATCAACAACGCCGATGAGCTGATTGACAGATATCTTTCCTTCAGCGGCGGTCATTTTGACGCGATGACGGGCGGCGCGATCAACGCCACGGAACTGCTGGCGGCGCTGATCAACCAGAAGAGCGACTTTACCGAGGGCATCCGCTTCGCGCAGAAGTCCATCGAGGGTACCGCGTCCATCCTGATTCTGAAGGATGACGGCGCGATTATCGCCGCGCGTGACCGGGTCGGCCGCCTGCCGGTGCAGATCGGCAGAAATGAGGACGGGTACGCGGTCTCCTTTGAATCCTTCGCCTATCAGAAAACGGGCTATGAGGATGTGTGCGAGCTCGGCCCCGGCGAGATCGTTGAGCTTCGGCCGGACGGCATGAAGCGGCTGAACGCGCCCGGCGAAAAGAAAAAGGTATGCGCCTTCCTGTGGAGCTATTACGGCTATCCCACCTCCACCTACGAGGGTGTGAACGTGGAAGCGATGCGCTACCGCAACGGCGCGATTCTGGCGGAGAATGACGCGATGAAGCCGGAGCACATTGACTATGTGGGCGGTGTGCCGGACTCCGGAACGCCGCACGCCATCGGCTACGCGAACCGCAGCGGCAGGCCTTTTGCCAGGGCGTTCATCAAGTATACGCCGACCTGGGCCCGCTCCTTTATGCCGGCCAACCAGGCGGACCGGAACAAGATCGCCAAGATGAAGCAGATACCGGTGAATGAGCTGATCCGCGGAAAAGATCTTCTGTTTGTGGATGATTCCATTGTCCGCGGCACACAGCTGCGCGAAACGGTTGAGTTCCTGTATGAAAACGGCGCGAAGTCGGTGCATATGCGCTCCGCCTGTCCGCCGATCATGTACGGCTGCAAATACTTGAATTTCTCACGCGCCACGGATGACATGGAGCTGATCGCCCGGCGCGTGATTATGGAGCTGGAAGGTCCGGAAGGGTTTGATCATCTGGAGGAATACAGCGACGGGAACACGGAGCGCGGCAAAAAGCTGCGTGAAGCGATCTGTGAGAAATTCCACTTCGCGTCACTGGATTTCCAGAGCCTTGAAGGGGTGATCAAGGCCATCGGTATCGATCCCTGCAATCTGTGCACCTATTGCTGGAACGGAAAGGAATGAGCGCATGAACACGAATTCGAGATCCGAAGCCTACGCGGCGGCCGGTGTGGATATTACTGCCGGCTACAAGGCGGTTGAGCTGATGAAGACCCATATCGCCCGCACGATGACAAGCGGCGTCTGTTCCGATGTGGGCGGCTTCGGCGGCCTGTTTGAGCTTGATCTGGAGGGCATCACGAAGCCTGTGCTGGTCAGCGGAACGGACGGCGTCGGCACCAAGCTGAAGATTGCTTTTCTGATGGACCGCCATGACACGGTGGGTATTGACTGCGTGGCGATGTGCGTCAACGATATCATCTGCTGCGGCGCGAAGCCCCTGTTTTTCCTGGACTATATCGCCTGCGGAAAGAACGTGCCCGAGCGGATCGCGGATATCGTGAAGGGTGTGTGCGACGGCTGTGTGCAGTCCGGAGCGGCGCTGATCGGCGGTGAGACCGCCGAGATGCCCGGTTTCTATCCGGAGGATGAATATGACCTCGCCGGTTACTGCACCGGTGTGGTGGACAAGGCAAAGATCATTGACAACAAGACCATGAAGGCCGGCGATGTGATCATCGCGCTGCCGTCCTCGGGTGTTCATTCCAACGGTTTCTCGCTTGTGCGCAAGGTGTTTGACGTGGAGAACGCCGACCTGAAGAGCCCGCGTGAGGAGCTGGGCGGCAGGAGCCTGGGCGACGCGCTGCTGGCGCCGACCCGGATCTATGTGAAGCCCGTGCTGGCCCTGCTGGAGCAGGTCGCGGTGCGCGGCATCAGCCATATCACCGGCGGCGGATTCTACGAGAATATCCCGCGGAGCATTCCGGACGGGCTCGGCGCGCGGATCCGCAAGGATTCCGTAAAGACCCCGCCGATCTTCGGGCTGATTCAGAAAACGGGTAATATCAGCGAGCGCGATATGTTCAACACTTACAACATGGGTGTCGGCATGAGCGTTGTTGTTCCCGCGGACGAGGCGGACAAGGCGCTTGAGATTCTGAAAGCGAACGGCGAGGATGCCTATGTGATCGGTGAAATCGTTGAATCCGCCGATAAGATCACGATTGTGTGAGGTGCGGCATGGCTGAGAAGAAAGCGCGGATCGCGGTTCTGGTTTCCGGCGGAGGCACGAACCTGCAGGCGATCCTGGACGCGTGCGGGAACGGCGTGATTACATCCGGCGAGGTTGTGCTGGTGATTTCAAACCGGGAAGGCGCCTACGCGCTGGAGCGCGCGAAGGCGGCCGGCGTACAGGGGCTGACGCTCACACGCAAGGCGTGCGGAGGGCAGCAGGCGTTTGAGGCGGCGATTCTGAAGGCGCTGGATGACGCGAAGATCGACCTGATCGTGCTGGCCGGTTTCCTGGCGATCCTCAGTGAGGATTTTACGGCGCGGTATCCGCGCCGTATCGTGAACATTCACCCGAGTCTGATTCCGAGCTTCTGCGGCGCGGGGTTCTACGGGCTGAAGGTGCATGAGGCAGCGCTGGCGCGCGGCGTGAAAGTGACCGGCGCCACGGTGCATTTTGTGAATGAGATCCCGGACGGCGGGGAGATCATCGCCCAGAAGGCTGTTGAAATCCTGCCGGGGGATACGCCGGAGATCCTGCAGAAGCGCGTGATGGAGCAGGCTGAATGGATTCTGCTGCCGAACGCCGTGGAGCAGGTCTGCGGGGAGATTATCCGGAAAGCGGCGGACTGACAGAGTCCGCGTCTGACAGTGAACAAAATGAACCGAAGGGCCGCGGAAAGCCCATGACCGGCCCGCGGGCCGTAATGCTGAAAGGAGCGAGCGAACATGGATATTTACAGGATCAATACTCCCGAGGAACTGCTGGAAGGTAACACCTATCCCGGACGCGGCATCGTGATCGGCCGTACCCCGGACGGAACCAAAGCCGTATCCGCGTACTTCATCATGGGCCGTAGCGCCAACAGCCGCAACCGTATTTTTGTGAAAAAGGGCAATGAGCTGTTTACCGAGCCGTATGACGCTTCCAAAGTGCAGGATCCCAGCCTGATCATCTATGCCGCGGTTCGTGAATTCGACAATAACCTTATCGTGACCAACGGCGATCAGACCGATACCGTCTACAGGGGCCTGGAGCTCGGCTCCTCCTTTGACAGGGCGCTGGAGAGCCGTGAGTTTGAGCCGGACGGTCCCAACTTCACCCCCCGCATCAGCGGCATGCTGACCTTTGACGGCGGCAGCTTCACCTATCAGATGAGCATTCTCAAAAGCGCCGATGCCGAAGGCACCGCGTGCAACCGTTACACCTTCAGCTATCCCGCGCTGAACGGTCTGGGGCACTTCATCCACACCTATGTGTGCGACGGAAGCCCGATTCCCACCTTCCAGGGTGAGCCCGAGCGCGTGGCGATGTGCGATGACATTGATGAGATGACCGACCGCCTGTGGAAGGCGCTGGATCTGAATAACCGGATCAGCCTGTATGTGCGCTATACCGACCTCGCGACCGGAGCGTATGAAGACCGCATTGTGAACGCGAACAAGTAATTGAAGGGAGAATGGGACAATGAAAGAGTTTGAACTGAAGTACGGCTGCAACCCCAACCAGAAACCCGCGAAGATTTACATGAAGGACGGCAGCGACCTGCCGATCACCATTCTCAGCGGACGCCCCGGCTATATCAATTTCCTGGATGCTTTCAATTCCTGGCAGCTGGTGAAGGAACTGAAAGAAGCGCTGGGTCTCCCGGCCGTGACCAGTTTCAAACATGTGAGCCCCACTTCCGCCGCCGTCGGCATTCCGCTTTCCGACAGGCTGAAGAAGGCCTGCTTTGTGGATGACATTCCCGGCCTGGACGATTCTCCTCTGGCGTGCGCCTATGCCCGCGCCCGCGGCACGGACCGTATGTGCTCCTTCGGTGACTGGGTTGCCCTGAGCGATGTGTGCGATGTGACCACCGCGAAGCTTGTCAAGCGCGAGGTTTCCGACGGCATCATCGCCCCCGGCTATGAGCCTGAGGCGCTGGAAATTCTGAAGCAGAAGCGCGGCGGCAACTACAATATCGTAGCGATCGATCCCGATTACGTGCCCGAAGTGCAGGAGACCAAGCAGGTTTTCGGCATCACCTTCGAGCAGGGGCGCAACAACTTCCGTATTGACCGGGAGCTGCTCAGCGAGATCGTGACAAAGAATCAGGATCTGCCGGAATCCGCCGTGCGTGATCTGATCATTTCCCTGATCACCCTGAAATACACCCAGTCCAACTCCGTGTGCTTCGCCGTGGACGGACAGGCCATCGGCGTCGGCGCGGGCCAGCAAAGCCGTGTGCACTGCACCCGTCTGGCCGGCGGCAAAGCCGATACCTGGTTCCTGCGCCAGAGCGACAAGGTGCTGAATCTGCCCTTCCGCGCGGATCTCAAGCGCCCCGACCGCGACAACGTGATCGACGGCTATATCAACCAGAATGAGGAAGATGTGACCGCGGACGGCAACTGGCAGAAGTACTTTACCGAGCAGCCCGCCCCCTTTACAAAGGAGGAACAGCGTGCCTGTCTGGACACCGTGGACGGTGTGGCGCTGGGTTCCGACGCGTTCTTCCCCTTCAGCGATAATATTGAGCGCGCTTACAAGAGCGGTGTGAAGTACATTGCCGAACCCGGCGGATCCATCCGTGATGACGCCGTGATCGAATGCTGCGACAAATACGGCATGGTGATGGCCTTTACAAAGATGCGCCTGTTCCATCATTGATTGTTGCCTGGGAATCACAAAGCCCTTTGGTCGGCCCGCGGGCCGAAACCTTTGCAATGATGAATACTGTATAGCCCAAAGTAAAGAACATAACGCGAAGGAGGTCCCGACCATGAAACTGATGGTCATCGGCGGAGGCGGCCGTGAACACGCCATCATCCGCAAACTGAAAGAAAATCCCGCCGCGGAGGTCATTTACGCGCTGCCCGGAAACGGCGGCATCGCTGCCGACGCGGAATGTGTGGATATCAAAGCCACGGACATCGCCGGGATTACCGCCTTCGCGAAGGAGAACGCGATTGATTACGCGGTTGTCGCGCCGGACGATCCGCTGGTTCTCGGCTGCGTGGACGCGCTGGAAGCGGAGGGCATTCCGTGCTTCGGCCCCCGCGCGAACGCGGCGATCATCGAGGGCAGCAAGGTGTTCTCCAAAAACCTGATGCGTAAATACGGCATCCCCACCGCCGCTTACGAAACCTTTGATGATATGGACGCGGCGCTCGCGTATCTGGATACCGCGCCCGTTCCCACCGTGATCAAGGCGGACGGCCTGGCTCTGGGCAAGGGCGTGATTATCGCGCAGACCCGGGACGAGGCGAAAGCCGCCGTGGTTTCCATGATGCGGGACCGTCAGTTCGGCAAAAGCGGGGAGCATATCGTGATCGAGGAGTTCCTGACGGGCCCCGAGGTTTCCGTGCTGTCCTTCACGGACGGCGAGACGCTGGTTCCGATGGTTTCCTCCATGGATCACAAGCGCGCCGGCGATAATGACACCGGCCTGAACACCGGCGGCATGGGAACGGTTGCGCCGAATCCGTATTACACCGCGGATATCGCGGAGCAGTGCATGAACACGATCTTCCTGCCCACGGTCCGCGCGATGAAGGCGGAAGGCCGCGAGTTCCGCGGATGCCTGTACTTCGGCCTGATGATCACGCCGGACGGGCCGAAAGTGATCGAGTATAACTGCCGCTTCGGTGATCCTGAGACGCAGGTGGTGCTGCCGCTGCTGGAAAGCGATCTGCTGACCGTGATGCAGGCTGTGACAAACGGCACGCTGAAGGACACGGAGGTTCGCTTCTCCGCCGGTCACGCGTGCTGCGTGGTGCTGGCTTCCGCGGGTTATCCCGTGTCCTACGGGAAAGGCTATGAGATTACGGTTCCCGCCGATGTGGCGAAACAGGTATATGTTGCCGGCGCCGCGCTGAAGGACGGAAAGCTCGTTACAGCCGGCGGACGCGTGCTCGGCGTGACGGCGACCGCGGATACGCTTAAGCAGGCTGTGACCGCCGCTTATGAAGCCGCTGACAAAATCACCTTTGAAAACCGTTACTGCCGCCGTGATATCGGTGCCCGGGCGCTGGCGGCGGGCAAATGAGATCCCGTTCGGGACGCAGTACAGAGTGAGGAAGGTGCAGAAAAATGGTTTACCGTATATTTGTGGAAAAGAAAAAGGAACTGGCCAATGAGGCGAAGGCGCTGCTTGCCGACGCGCGCAATCTGCTGGGCATTGCCGGACTGACCGATGTCCGCCTGCTCAACCGTTACGACGCGGAGAATATTTCGCCGGAGCTGTTCGATTATGCCGTGCGGACCGTGTTCTCCGAGCCGCAGCTCGATATCGCGACCGGTGAGGCTGATCTGGGCAACGCCGTTGTGTTTGCCGTGGAGTATCTGCCCGGCCAGTTCGATCAGCGCGCCGATTCCGCCGCGCAGTGCATCCAGATCATCTCACAGGGCGAACGTCCGCTCATCCGCAGCGCGAAGGTGTACGCGCTTTACGGAACCCTGACCGCGGAGGATGTTGAAACGGTCAAAAAGTATGTGATCAACCCCGTGGAGGCCCGCGAGGCGTCCATGGAGAAGCCCGCGACACTGAAAACGGATTATGTGATTCCGACAACGGTGCGCACGCTGGACGGCTTCAACAGCCTGACCCGCGCCGAACTGGAGAAGTTCGTGGCCGATTACGGCCTGGCGATGGACGCGGATGACATCGCGTTCTGCCAGAACTATTTCCGCTCGGAGCAGCGTGATCCCACCATTACCGAGATCCGTATGCTGGATACCTACTGGTCCGATCACTGCCGCCATACCACCTTCCTGACGGTGATTGATGACGTGGAGTTCGAGGATCCGCTGCTGAAGAAGGCGTATGAGGATTATCTGGCTGTGCGCCGCGAGCTCGGCCGTACGAAGCCTGTGTGCCTGATGGACCTTGCCACCGTTGCCGTGAAGTATCTGCGGAAGAACGGCATGCTGGACAAGCTGGATGAGTCCGAGGAGATCAACGCCTGCACCGTGAAGATGGACGTGGAGGTTGACGGGGTGAAGGAACCCTGGCTGCTCCTGTTCAAAAACGAAACGCATAACCATCCCACCGAGATTGAGCCGTTCGGCGGTGCCGCGACCTGTATCGGCGGCGCGATCCGCGACCCGCTGTCCGGCCGTGCCTATGTGTACGGCGCGATGCGCGTGACCGGCGCGGCGGATCCGACCGTGCCCGTTTCCGAAACGATTCCCGGCAAGCTGCCCCAGCGCAAGCTGGTGACCACCGCGGCCGCCGGATATTCCTCCTACGGCAACCAGATCGGCCTTGCCACCGGCATTGTGGATGAGATTTATCATCCCGGCTACGCGGCCAAGCGTATGGAGATCGGCGCCGTGATCGCCGCCGCGCCTCAGGCGAATGTACGGCGTGAAGTACCGGCTCCCGGCGATATCGTGATTCTGCTGGGCGGCAGCACCGGCCGTGACGGCATCGGCGGCGCTACCGGCTCCTCCAAGGCGCATAACGCGCATTCCGTGGAAACCTGCGGCGCTGAGGTGCAGAAGGGCAACGCGCCCGAGGAACGCAAGCTGCAGCGCCTCTTCCGCAACGGTGAAGCGTGCCGCATGATCAAGCGCTGCAATGACTTCGGCGCGGGCGGCGTTTCTGTTGCCATCGGCGAGCTGGCTGACGGCCTGGAGATTGACCTGAATGCCGTGCCGAAGAAGTATGACGGCCTGGACGGCACCGAGCTCGCGATTTCCGAATCCCAGGAACGCATGGCTGTGGTGGTTGCCCCTGAGGACGCGGATGCCTTCCTGAAGCTGGCGGACGCGGAGAACCTGCAGGCCTGCCCCGTGGCGGTTGTGCGCGAGGAACCCCGTCTGGTGATGAACTGGAACGGGAAGAAGATCGTGGATATCAGCCGCGATTTCCTGAATTCCAACGGCGCGGACAAGCATATCACCGTAACGCCCGCGGCACCCGCGGATTACAGGTGGAAAGTATCCGGATCCTTTACCGATAACATGAAGCGGATTGCCTCCGATCTCAATATGTGCTCGAAGCGCGGCCTTTCCGAACGGTTTGACTCCACCATCGGTGCCGGCACCGTGCTGATGCCCTTCGGCGGAAAGCGTCAGCTGACGCCTATTCAGGCCATGGTACAGAAGATCTCCGTGGAGAAGAAGCATACGGATGACTGCTCGCTTATGGCCTGGGGTTATGATCCCTTTGTAACGGAGAAGAGCCCGTACCACGGCGCTTATCTCGCGGTTGTGGAATCCGTGTGCAAGCTGATCGCCACGGGCGCGGACTTCAATGACGTATATCTGACCTTCCAGGAATACTTCGAAAAGCCCGGCCGTGACGGAAAACGCTGGGGCAAGCCTCTCGCGGCGCTGCTGGGCGCGTTTGAAGCCCAGAAGGAGCTCGGTATCGGCGCCATCGGCGGCAAGGATTCCATGAGCGGCTCCTTTGAAGACCTGGATGTGCCGCCCACGCTGGTCTCCTTCGCGGTGACCGCGCAGAAGACGGGCGATATCGTGTCCAACGAATACAAGGCCGCCGGCAACAGGGTATGGCTGCTGAAAACCGCCTACAGCGCGGATGATCTGCCTGAAACCGCCGCGCTGCGGAAGACCTTTGACACCGTAACCTCACTGCTGCGCTCCGGCAAGGCGGTTTCCTGCTACACGCCCGGCTGCGGCGGTGTTGCCGAGGCGGTGATGAAGCAGTGCTTCGGCAACGGTTTCGGCTTTGCCTTTGACGCCGGCATGACGGCGGAGGAACTGTTCGGCTGCAATTACGCCTCCTTCCTGCTGGAATCCGCGGAGGAAGTGGACGGAGCCGTACCGGTCGGCACCGTGACGGATGACGGCTGCTTCACCTTCGGCGCGGAAAAGCTGGCTGAAGCGGAACTGCTGAAGCTGTGGGAGGACCGGCTGGAAGGTGTGTACGCCTGCAATATCCCCGGTTCACACGGCAAAATGGAAAACTTCACCTTCACATCTGAAAAACGGATTGCTCCCGCGATCCGCGTCGCGAAGCCGAAGGTTCTGATTCCGGCTTTCCCGGGAACAAACTGTGAGTATGACAGCGCCAAGGCCGTGCGTGACGCCGGCGCGGACGCCGAGATCATCGTGGTGAACAACCTGACCGCCGACGGCATTGCCCGCAGTGTGGACCGCTTTGCCGAAGCGCTGAAGAGCGCGCAGATGATCTTTATTCCCGGCGGCTTCTCCGGCGGCGATGAGCCGGACGGCAGCGGCAAGTTCATCACGGCGTTCTTCCGCAACGCCGCGGTGAAGGAAGGCGTGACCGAACTGCTTGAAAAGCGTGACGGCCTGATGTGCGGCATCTGCAACGGCTTCCAGGCGCTGATCAAGCTGGGCCTTGTTCCGTACGGAAAGATCATTGATACCGATGAAAACTGCCCGACGCTGACCTTCAACACGATCGCGCGCCACCAGAGCCGCATTGTGCGGACCCGCGTCGCCAGCAACATGAGCCCCTGGCTCAGCCTCACAAAACCCGGTGAGATTTACAACGTGCCGATTTCCCACGGTGAAGGCCGCTTCCTGGCGGATGAGAAGCTGATCCGTGAGCTGGCGGCGAACGGGCAGATCGCGACCCAGTATGTGGACGCGGACGGAAACGCGACGGATGACGTGCGTTTCAATCCGAATGATTCCATGTTTGCCATTGAGGGCATCACAAGCCCGGACGGACGTGTGTTCGGCAAGATGGGCCACAGCGAACGCGTCGGATCGGGTCTTTACAAAAACGTTCCGGGCGATTACGATATCCGTATGTTTGAGGCGGCGGTGAAGTATTTCGGCTGATCCGGCGCTTGAAACGGAACGGACAGTAAAAAGGAGGAACGGAGAACGGAACACGGTTCTCCGGAAGATGAAAATGGCGGCATATCTTTCCGATATTGAGATCGCGCAGCAGTGCGAAATGAAGCCCGTTACAGAGATCGCCCGCAAGGCGCATGTGGATGAAAAGTATATTGAGCAGTACGGCCGCTATAAGGCCAAGATTGATCCGGCGCTGATCACCGAAACCGACCGGAAGCCCGGTAAGCTGGTGCTGGTGACCGCGATCACGCCCACCCCCGCGGGTGAGGGCAAGACAACGACCACCATCGGTCTGGCGGACGGCCTTTCCCGCATCGGCAAGGATGTGACCGTGGCGCTGCGCGAGCCTTCCCTGGGCCCGGTGTTCGGCGTCAAGGGCGGCGCGGCCGGCGGCGGATACGCGCAGGTTGTGCCCATGGAGGATATCAACCTGCACTTCACCGGTGACTTCCATGCCATCGGCGCGGCGAACAACCTGCTGGCCGCCATGCTGGATAACCATATCCAGCAGGGCAACGCGCTGAATATCGACCCCCGCAGGATCACCTGGAAGCGCTGTGTGGATATGAACGACCGCCAGCTGCGGTTTGTGGTGGACGGCCTCGGCGGAAAAGCCAACGGTATGCCCCGTGAGGACGGGTTTGATATCACCGTGGCCAGCGAGATTATGGCTGTGTTCTGCCTCGCGTCCTCCATTACCGACCTGAAGGAGCGCCTCGGCCGGATTATTGTGGCCTATACCTATGATGACAAGCCCGTGACCGCTGCCGACCTGAAGGCGGTGGGCGCCATGACCGCGCTGCTGCGTGACGCGATCAAGCCGAATCTGGTGCAGACGCTGGAAGGAACGCCCACTTTCGTGCACGGCGGTCCCTTCGCCAATATCGCCCACGGCTGCAACTCCGTGATGGCGACCCGTATGGCGCTGCGCATGGGCGACTATACCGTGACCGAGGCCGGCTTCGGCGCGGACCTGGGCGCGGAAAAGTTCCTGGATATCAAGTGCCGTATGGCCGGCCTCACGCCGGACGCGGTGGTGATTGTGGCAACCGTGCGCGCGCTCAAGATGCACGGCGGTCTGGATAAGAAGCAGCTGGCGACCGAGGATCTCGCCGCGCTGGAGAAAGGCGTGCCGAACCTGCTGCGCCATGTGTCCAATATCAAAAACGTATATAAGCTGCCCTGTGTTGTGGCTGTGAACCGTTTCCCCACCGATACCGACGCGGAGATTGATTTCATTATCGCGAAGTGCCGTGAGCTTGGGGTCAACACCGTGCTGAGCACTGTGTGGGCGGACGGCGGCAAGGGCGGCGAAGCGCTGGCGCGTGAGGTTGTGCGCCTGTGTGAGGAGGAAAAGGGAGACTTCACTTTCTCCTATGATCTTGACTGCTCCATTGAGGAGAAAATTGAGGCTGTTGTACGCAAAATCTACGGCGGTGACGGCGTTGTGATCGCGCCCGCCGCGAAGAAGCAGATTGACCGGCTGACCGCGCTGGGCTTTGACAAGCTGCCCATCTGCGTGGCCAAGACGCAGTATTCCTTCTCCGATGATCCTTCGAAGCTCGGCGCGCCCGAAGGCTTCAAGGTGACCGTGCGCAATGTGAAAGTTTCCGCCGGCGCCGGCTTCGTGGTGGTGCTCACCGGCGATATCATGACCATGCCCGGTCTGCCCAAGTCCCCCGCGGCTGAGCGGATCGATGTGGATGAGAATGGCCGTATCACCGGTCTGTTCTAATCGCGTCATATGAAAAACAGCGTGTGAAAACGCTCGGGTATATTCCGAAGCACAGGCTCTGTAACAAAAGGGCCTGTGCTTTTTGCTTCTTCAGTGCGAGCGGGAAATCTCATTCACGACCGCCGGTGGCGGAAATTTCGTGAATGAGCTTGCGGGGGATCGCAAAGCCCCAAGAGTGGGGACATGCGAAGGTTTCCAAAGGGCGATCGCAAAGCCCTTTGGTCGGCCCGCAGGCCGAAACCCCTTACCCCTTCCCTACATTCCGCGCGATTGTGACATAACACTGTTGTTTTTCCGGTTGTCCCTATCTCTTATTTCTGATATAGTAAAGCAAAAGAAAAGTAAACGGAGGTCGTATACATGAAATACCGTCCATTCGGCAAACTCGGTATCACCGGCTCGGCGTTCGGCCTGGGCTGCATGCGTTTCAACGGACAGGCGTCCGGTGACGCTTCCATTGATGAGGAAAAGGCGATCCGCCTGATCCGTCAGGCGATCGACGGCGGTGTGACCTATCTGGATACGGCGTACGTATATCTGAACAAGACCTCCGAGATCGTGCTCGGTAAGGCCCTGCGGGACGGATACCGTGAGAAGGTCACCATCGCGACCAAGATGCCCGGTCACGCCGTGCATGACCGCGCGAGCATGGAAGCGCTGTTTGAGGAGGAGCTTGGCAAGCTGCAGACGGACCATATTGATTTCTATCTGATGCACGGTATTGACCGCAAAGGCTGGGAGCATTTCAAGGAAATCGGCGCGCCGGAATATTTTGAGGAACTGAAGCAGGCCGGAAAGATCCGTTTCAAATGCTTCTCCTTCCACGGCTCCTATGAGGATTTTGAGTATATTATCAACGATTATGACTGGGATATGGTTCAGATCCAGTATAATTTCATGGATGTGAACAATCAGGCCGGCACAAAGGGGCTTGAGCTGGCGGGCCGGCTCGGGATTCCGGTTGTGATCATGGAAGGTCTGCTCGGCGGCCGGCTGGCTAACGCGCCGGATAACGTGCAGGCGCTGTATGACGCTTTCCCCGTGAAGCGGACCGCTGTGGAGTGGGCTTTCCGCTGGCTGTGCAACCATCCCGAAGTGGCGACCGTGCTCAGCGGCTGCAACGAACCGGAACAGGTGGAGGAAAACCTGCGGATCTTTGACACGGTGGAAGCCGGCATCATGACTGAGGATGAGCTGAAACTGATGGCCAATGTCCGCCAGGCGTATATTGACCGGACCAAGATCGGCTGCACAGGCTGCCGCTACTGCATGCCCTGCCCGAACAATGTCGCCATACCCGGTGTGTTCAGCATCTGGAACAACCATTCGCTTTATGGCGGCAACCCGAAGGAAGACTGGACCTACAAGATGATCACCAACCCGGAGAAACTGCAGACGCCGGACCTGTGCCTGGAATGCGGTGCCTGTGAGGCGGCCTGCCCGCAGCATCTGAATATTATTGAGAACCTGAAGGTCGCCTGGAAGGAAATCAACGGCTGACGGAGGAATAAGAAAATGATTTTTGACCGGACATATTTTGACCGCGGTCTGGAACGTATGGGTACCCGCAGTGAAAAATGGGACACATGCCGCCGTGAGCACGGCACTGATGTGCTGCCGATGTGGGTGGCGGATATGGATTTTCCGAGTCCGCCGGCGTGTGCCGAGGCGATTCTGAAGCGCGCCGCGCATCCGACATACTGCTATACCGAGATCTGCCCGGATGATTTTGAAGCTGTCGCGGCTTTCTGGAAAAGGCGTCACGGTCTGACGGTCGATCCGGGGAAGATCGTGATGCTGCCGTGTGTGGTAACCGGCCTGAAAACCGCGATCCGCGCGCTGACGGTACCCGGTGACGGCGTGATCATCCTGTCACCCGTATACGGGCCGTTCCGCTTCTCCGTGGAGGCGACCGGCCGCCGGCTGATGGATGTTCCGCTGGTGAAAGATGAAATGAACAGATATTTCATGGATCTTGCCGGTGTGGAAAGCGCGCTGAAGGACGGCGGAAAGCTGATCATGCTGTGCAATCCGCATAACCCGGTCGGCCGCTGCTGGACCCGTGAGGAGCTGACAGCGCTGCTGGCGCTGCTGGACAGGTATGACGCGTACCTTGTCAGTGATGAGATCCATGCCGATTTTGTGTATGATAAGGGCGCGTTCACACCGGCGCTCGCGCTGCGTGAGGACCGTGTGCTGTCCCTGTGCGCTGCCAGCAAGACCTTCAACCTGGCGGGGCTGCAGCAGGCATCCGCGCTGTGCCCGGATGACGGAATCCGCGAAAAGTATACCCGCGCGCTGGAGGAGGCGGGCGTGACCAGCGGCAATATCTTCGCGCTGGAAGCGACCCGCGCCGCCTATACGGACGGGGACGCCTGGCTGGACGGGCTGATTGCCTATCTGGATGAAAACCGGCGGTACCTGACGGAATGGATCGGCAGGGAACTGCCGCGGGTAAAGGTTTCACCGCTTGAAGCGACGTATCTTGCCTGGTTGGACTGCACCGCGTATACCGGCAGCTGTGAGGAGATTGCCGGCAGGTGTGAAAAGGCCGGCCTTGTGATGACCGGCGGGGATTTCTTCGGCAAGGGCGGAGACGGCTTCATGCGTCTCAACTTCGCCTGCCCGCGGAGCACACTGGAGGAAGGCCTGCAGCGGCTGAAAACGGCGCTGGAAGGCTGACGGTAACAAAAAAAAGGAGCGGCTGCTCCTTTTTTTGTTACGGAACTGTATTCTCGTATGTTTTTGATATGATGGTATTGTCAGTAAAGCAAACGAGGTGAACAACCGTATGTCGAGAGCAGCCAGAGCGAAGTCCGATTGACAGGCATCAGCAAAGCTGTTATCGAACGCATCAGGAAACAGTGAACA
>JAKSQH010000001.1 GCA_024404245.1 Clostridia bacterium | reverse complement strand
CGGCTCTGGGCGAAAACTATCAGACAAACGCGGAAGGCTACAAGGAAAAGTATCGACAGGCGGAGGAACTAGCCGCTGCCGGATCGTATGACGAGGCCGTCGCGATCTTCGGATCGCTTGGCGCGTACGGCGACGCGAAGGACAAGGTTTCCGAGGTGACTTACAGTAAAGCGAATGCTTTGGCCGCAGCCGGGTCCTATGATGAGGCGGTCAGCATTTTCACGGAGCTCGGTGACTACGCGGACGCGAAGGAGCAGATTTCCGCGACGACCTACGCCAAGGCGGAAGCTTTACGGAAAAATGGCAAACGAATGGAAGCGGTTGATATCCTTGAAGGATTGAATGACTGGGGTGAAGCGCGGAATACGATCGCCGAAATCGGACATGATTATCTGACTGAAGGCGATATGGATACCGCGACTGCCGTATGCGCCAGAGTCGGGGATTTGCCGGAAAGCCGTGCCGATCTGCAGACCGCGGCGGATTACTATATCGGGAACACGGATTACGCGAAAGCCATCGCGGCTTACGGCGCGATCATCGATGACGGTGAGGCGGCGGAAAAACGGGACGCGCTTCAGCAGGAACTATATGCCAGAGCGGACACTGCGTTCTCTGCCCGCCGGTTTGATGAGGCGGAAACACTCTTTGCCGAACTGACCGACTATAAGGATGCGACGGACCGCAGAACGGTATCGGCCCGCAAAGGCCTGCTGGATGCGAAATACACCGTGGGTGCCGCGGCAATCTTCGGCAGCTATGAACAGGACAACGATACGGAAAACGGACTGGAACCGCTGGAATGGATCGTACTTCGCCGTGACGGTGATAAGGCGCTTCTCATGACGCGGTACGCGATCGATACAATGCCTTACAGAAGTTCAGAAGTGTTCAGCACATGGGAGACATCGAGCGTACGCGCGTGGCTGAACGGAGAATTTATGGATACGGCGTTCACCGGGGCGGAACAGAACTGTTTGCTGGATACTCAGATCCATGACCGGCGGATCGTGCTCAAGGGAGTGACTTATCCCGAAGGGCACCTGACAAATGATAAGGTTTTCATATTGTCCAAAAACGAGCATACCCTGTATACCAAAAAGTTCCGCAAAGCCGAACCGACCCCCTATGCCGTGGCGAACGGCGCGTGGACCGCGCCGAACGGCTGCTGTTATTACTGGGTCCGGTCGCAGACGATCCGGAACGAGCATTACGGTCTCTATGTCAGTTCCGTGGGCAACTTTAACTGGTATTTCGCCCGTTCACTGACCAGGTGTGTCCGACCCGCGGTATGGGTGGATCTGGATGCCGAAGGCAGCGGATTCTGATCCGGTCTATAATAATAGCATGAAGCGCGGTTCCGGCCGGGAAGACCGGAACCGCGCTTTTTTGTTCGGGGATCCGTGGACGCGTTTTCGCTGTTTCTTTTTTCGTACGGCTTGCCGCGCTGTCGAAATTCGGCGGCGCGTATGGTATAATCGGCTGATCATTTCCGGGGAGGTTATTGCATGCGGGACGCGAAGCCGAAAAAGAAGCTGAAAGCGCCGAAAGAAAGAAAAAACATCGCGCCGACAGTCATGTCGCTGCTGTGCGCGGCACTGATGCTTTATTTTGTGATTAAGTTATCTGTACCCGGAACATCGGATCTGACGATGAACGGAATGAATATTACTTTGCCGGACGGCTATACATGCACCTACGGCAACGCGAATTATTCCGTATGGAAATATAACGGAACGGATCAGAAAGTATCGCCGTTGTTCTTTGACGCGAACATCAAGGGACCGGAGGCTCAGCTCTTCGGTACCGCTGAGGAAGTAATCGCATCCTGCGGCTGGCTGGAGAATCTGGAGCTGTATGTGAATCCGAACGGGGTGCACATGGCACGCGGTTATAATATGGAGGATCCGGAACAGCCTGAATGTCGCTATTATGTGGAGGGAGATCCGGCGGTTTTTCTGATCTCGATACATGAGAATACGGGCTTTTATGACACGGCTGCCTGCGAGAAAATGATTCGCAGCACCGCGGACCGTATTATTCCGTCCGGCAAGGCAGAGGTTTCATCGGAGGCACGGATTAATGAATTATCCGGCTGTTCACCTGAACAACTGATTGCGAAAATGACTTTACAGCAAAAGGCTTATCAGATGGTGCAACCCGCGTCCTATAACGTAAGCCCGCTGAAAATGCGGCAGAATTGCTATGGCAGTCTGCTTTCCCAGAAAACAGCCTATTCACTGATGTACTGGCAGGAACTGACGGACCGTTTTCAGACGGAAGCACTCCGGTCGGAAACCGGGATTCCGTACCTTTACGGTAATGATGATGTGCATGGCGTGAACTATTGCCTGAACGCGGTCATTTTTCCGCATAATATCGGTATCGGCGCGGCGGACGATCCGGAACTGACCCGGCAGATGGGTACAGCTGTCGCGAAGGAGGCACTGCTTTGCCATATGCCGTGGAACTTTGCTCCGTGTGTTGCCCGTTCCGTCGATCCGCGCTGGGGCCGGACCTATGAATGCTACGGGTCAGATACGGCACTGATTACCCGCCTTGGCAGCGCATATACGCGGGGCCTGACGGAAGGCGGCGCTATCGCCTGCGCCAAGCATTTTCTGGGTGACGGTGATGTGGTATACGGAACCGGTGAGGGAGACAGACGGATCGACCGCGGAAACGCTGTTCTGACCGATGAAGAGATTGAAGCGGAAATGAATATCTACCGTGAACTGATCGAAAGCGGCGCGCTGACGGTGATGATCAGCCATTCCTCATTGAACGGTGTCAAGATGCATGAGAACGGTGAATACATACTGAAACTGAAAGAGGAAACAGGGTTCCGCGGTTTCGCGGTCAGCGACTGGAACGCTGTACAGAATATTCCCGGAAGTGACTATCGGGATAAAGTCATTCGCGCGGTCAATGCCGGTATTGATATGCTGATGGAAGTTGACAACGCCGATGACGCGGCCGCGGTCATTGTGCAGGCTGTGAAAACCGGCAGAGTTTCCGAGGCACGTGTGGATGATGCTGTGAAGCGTATTCTGTATGTCAAACAACAGGCCGGCTTACTGAATGATCCGTTTTTCGGAAGCCGCGAAACGGTGTACGAGGATGTCGGTAACGCGGAATACCGCGCGCTCGCGGAGCAACTGGTGGAGAAAAGCCTGGTTTTGTTGAAAAACGATAACGGACTGCTGCCGCTGAGGGAGGGAATGACGGTTTATGTGACCGGCCCGGCGGCTGACAATCCGCAGGCACAGTGCGGCGGTTGGACGGTGGACTGGAACGGCGCGCAATCCGATACTGTTCCCGGTGTCACAACAATTGAGAACGGTCTGAAGCAGGTATGCGCGGAACACGGAATTTGTGTGTCGACCGATCCCGCGGAGGCGGATCTGATTATTCTGTGTGTGGGTGAGAAGCCTTATGCCGAATGGCTTGGAGACACGCCGGATCCTTCCCTTTACGGCCCGCACGGCCTGACAGGCAACAAAGAAGCGGTTGAAGCAGCGGTGAATACGGGTAAACCCGTTGTAACGCTGATTGTCGCGGGACGGCAGATACTGTTGAATGACGCGGACCTGGCAGGCTGGAACAGTGCTGTAATGTGTTATCTGCCCGGCTCAGAAGGTACCGGCGTCGCACGGGTGCTGTGCGGTGAGGTGCCCTTTTGCGGTCATCTTCCGTCACCGTGGTATCGTACTGTTGATGAGATCGGTACGGACAGTTACCGCTGGCCTGCAGGCTACGCGTTTGAAACCGCTTCCGGCAGCGACTGAATAAGCTGCCGGAAGCGGATAAAATCAAATATTCCGTTTTGATACAGACCGGTGCGGATTGTTTTTGTGATGCCGGTAAATACCGTATCGGGCACGATTACCCGAAACACATCCGGATGGCCATATACGGCCTTGACGGCAACGGAATCCGGAAATGTCCGGCGTGGACGCCCGCGTCCTCCACTGTCATATTCCATGTGTCGATGATCTCCACCCGACGGGCACGGTTATCCTCAAACCGGAATTCACGCGAGGAAGGACGCATAAAGCTGTAATAGTAAATCCGGTAACCGGTTTTTTCCGCGAGATCTTTTTCTTCCGGAACCGCCGATACATCATCCCATTCACTCCGGACAGGCGCCAGTCCGGTTCCCGGCGTTTCGGACAGGATACGGCGCAGAAAACGGACCCGTTTCCAGCTTTCACCCCGGAGCGGACCGCCGTGGGACCACCAGAGAATGTTTCCGCTCTCCGGCAGGGTTTCACCGTGACCGGGATAGCCGCCGCGAACCGCGCATTCCCAGAACCGCCGGACCATCTCCTCGCCGGTAATATTACCCCAGCCGCAGGGAATATCACCTTCATAGGCAATTTCATCCGGCACAACCGGCTTTCCGAACTGTCCGCGCCATTCGTCGGTGTATTCCGCGGTCCGGTACAGGTCCTGGCGCTGAATGCAGCAGTGGGTGATCCACGGGCGGGTATAGTCATAGAACGGGACGCAGTTATGGATGGAACGCAGGTGCCCATACGGATCCTCATTGCACAGTATGCCGGCCAGGCGTTCCCAGTCTTCTGTTTTCATGGAGGGCATCAGATCATATTCGTTAGCAAGCGACCACCAGATATTCCGGAACGCGGACAGGCGGGCGGTCAGATAATGCCAGTACAGGTCATTCTGCTTCTGTGTCATGCGGGAAAAACCCCACCGGTCATAGGGGTGCATGATGATGAGGTCGGCTTCAACGCCGAGCTCCTGCAGACGCAGAATACAATTTTCGATATGCCGGAAGTAATCCGGGTTGAACCGGGTGAAATCCCAGTTGTTGCCGGAAGCCGCACCGTTGAAGTCATTGAAGTTATCTTCAGTCAGAAGAGTGCAGTCCATGGGCGTTCCTTCATACGGGAAGGAACGCGGGTCATGCAGGTTATAGAGGTAATGCTTGGGGAAAATGCAGAACCGGATCTTGTTGAAACCGGAAACCTTCAGGGATTCCAGCGTCTGACGGATGAGGTCATCGCTCTGCAATGCCCAGACATAGCAGGTGGTCCCGACGGGATAGTACGCGGTGCCATCCTCATAAGCGAAGTGAAAAGTGTTTTTGACCCGGACAGGACCGTGATTGCTTCGGGACGCCGGGGCGACGTAGAAAGAACCTTCCGGTTCCGGAACCGGGAAACTCGCGGTGATCCGGAATGTGTGCGTACCTTCCGCGGAAGGCATGAAGCGGATACGGTAAAGGCCGCCGCCGTCATAGAATCCGCAAACGGATACAGACTGCCCCGCACCGGTAAAGACCGCGGAGACGGACTGCTCCGTGAACGGATTGCCTTCCGCGGGGCCGTGTAAAGTGATTTCAAAAAGCCCCCAGCGTTCGCAGACCGCGGGATATGAGCAGCCGGACAGTGCTCTTTCCATTGTGATCCCTCCGAACGAAATTCTTGATATCCCTTATGCTTTAGTATATGTTAAGGACATAAAATGTCAACACGGGAAACGGATGTTAACAAACAGAAAGCGCGGATACTGATAACCGACGGGATTTTGCTCCCGCCGGTATTTTTATCATGCGCGTCTTTTAACCGGGATCCGGATCTGACATTTCTGATCCGGGCCCGGAGTGCCTTCCGGAGAATACCATTCGACAGTGCAGTTGCCGGCGATTTCATACTCGAGGTTGCCGGGCAGCCACTCCTTCCAGATTGCGGTGTTGGTCTGCTGCAACGTTTTCATCGTGCAGTCAAACACAGCCCAGTCTCCGGCGTCGATTTCCTGAACATCCATGCCTTCGAACACACTGCCTCCGGTATAGCAGCCCGCGATCATGTAGCGGAAGCGGTCCGATTCCGGCATATTGTCAATGCAGATGCCGAATTCACCGATATGGTGGGCGGCGACATACTTTTCGGCTTCTCCTTCGGGTGCTTCGCCCTTCATCAGGTGGGAAGCGTACTTTTCAATGGTTTCATCCCAGAATTTCGGAATCATTTCATAGGAATCCGATTCTGAGAAGATACGGGTGAAACCGACCACACTGAACTTTTCTTTTTTTTCAATACTGAACTTCATGCTTTCTCCTCCCTCGACTGTGACAATGATATTCAGCCTGCTGAACGTACGGATTCTGCCTCCTGACTTCCGGACATCAAGGGGCGTTATTCCGTGGAACCGGACGAACGCCTTATCAAAGCCCGCCTGACTGTCATAGCCGTATTTAAGGGCAAGATCGACTACGGGTGTATCGGTATGGATGAGCTCGGTTGCCGCCAGATAGAGCCTCCTGTTCCGGATATACTCTCCCAGTGTGTAACCGGTCATGATCTGAAAACCGCGCTGCAGGTACATGACGGACATGTGCACATGATCCGCCACTTCCTGCGGGCTGCGGATTTCTGTCAGACGTGTTTCCATAAAGTCTACCGATTCCTTCAGACAGGTGAGCCATTCCATCGCTTTTTCATCCTCCGTTTGTTCCGGTTCTGCTGACATGAAGCAGTATATCCTTCTTCCGCGGAAGTTGCTTTTCCTGCAGAAAACTCTTTTGTCCGGATCTGCTGCCGGATAATGCGGTCCGTATAAAAACCGGGGTCCGCGTGCAACGTGTGCACCGTCCCCCGGCTTTTTCAGTTTCCGGTTTCCCCGGCGAGAATCGCGTCCGCCTCCAGCAGCAGGCGGGCGAGGGTCATCGCGCCGCGACGGTAGATATCCTCACAGCCGACGGCCGCGCCGTACTTTTCGACCTCCGGCGGCTTGATATTCCGACAGTAAATGAATCCCGTTTCCTCCTGAAAACGGCGGATCCACTCCGAAACCAGCGTACGGACATTCTGCTCGGATTGCAGAGGATACATCCGCGCGTAGAGGTATGAAATCAACATAATTCCCGCTTCAACGATACCGCAGCGGTCTCCCGTTCCGCCGCCGCCGCCGAAGAAGCCGCAGGCACTGCGGATTACATCCGCGGATACGGGAAAGCCGAGTGCTTCCGGTATGGCGCGGATGGTGGCTTCCGGACAGTGGTAGCCTTTCCGCTTATATTCAACGGACAGCTGTCCGGCTTTCACGATGATCTCCTCGGGGTTCAGATTGCTCTTTGTTCCGTAAACTGCCATGTTGATCACTCCCGATGTAGTTTTCGGATCCTATTGTAACACCGGAACTGAAATAGTCAAACCGTAACCCGGTATTTCCGCGGGCATAAACCGGTGTGTTTCAGCTGAGTATATCGACATCGGGCGAAATGCATGGTATATTATCAGATAATGCTTCGTTGAAGATGCAATTCGGTTTCCCGATTATGTGAAACGGACGGTATGAGAAATGAAAGATCTTTTTCTGATCGTTGACGGCAACAGTCTGATGCACCGCGCTTTTCACGCGCTGCCGCTGATGGACGCGGACGGCGTTTTTACCAACGCGATTTACGGATTTCTGTCCATGCTGCTGAAAGTGATCCGTGAGGAGAACGCGCAGTATCTGGCAATCTGCTTTGATGAGCACGGGCCGACTTTCCGGCACACCGTATACGCGGATTACAAGGCCGGCAGGAACGAGACGCCGCCGGAGCTGCGCCAGCAGTTTGTTACGATCATGGATGTGCTGGACGCCATGGGCATTCGCAGGTTCTCACTGGCAGGATGGGAAGCGGATGACCTGCTCGGCACGCTGAGCCTGAAGGGCGGGGAAGCCGGCGTGACGCCGTTGCTGCTGACAGGAGACCGTGACGCGCTGCAGCTTGTGGGCGGCCCGACGGAACTGCTTTTTACCCGGAAAGGCATTTCCGAAACGATCCGCTTTACCCCTGAAAAGGTTTTTGAGGAATACGGCTTCGGCCCGGGGCAGGTAACTGACTGGAAAGGTCTGGCGGGCGACAGCAGCGACAATATTCCGGGTGTTCCGGGCGTGGGCGACAAGACAGCCGTGAAGCTGCTGGCTGAATACAAGACACTGGAAAATGTGCTTGCACACGCTTCCGAGGTAAAGGGAAAACTCGGCGAAAAGCTGACCGCGTGGGCGGATCAGGCGCGTTTCTGTAAGGAACTGGCGACGATCCGGCGTGACGCACCGGTTGATTTCCGCCTGATTGATTGCGCACTGCCGGACCTGAAGCAGGGAATCCCGATGCTGCAGAAGCTGAAGCTGCAGAGCATTATCCGCCGCCTTGGCGCTGAGGACGCGCCGGAAGGCGCTGCCGCTGAAGCGGATCATGAGGAAAATATACAGATGCCGGAATTTGCCGCCGCGGAGCAGCTCTTTTCGGAAGATGAGGTATCCGCCTGGCTTGCCGCCCTGCGGGATGAGGATCTGCCGCTTGCGGTATACGCGGAGGAGACTGCCATATCGCTGGCGGCCGGCAGCGGACGCTTCGCACTGATCACGCTGGGTGGGGATCTTCTGAACCCGGGCATGGATCCGGGCGAAGTGCTGCGCGTGCTCGCACCTTACATTTCACGTCGCCCGGCGGCAGTGCATGACGGGAAGTCCCTGCTGCACGCGCTGAAAAAAGCGGACGCGGAACTGCCGGAAGCTTTTGAATGGGATACCATGCTCGGTGCCTATCTGCTGGATCCGCAGCAGAAGAGCTACCGCCTGCAGGCGCTCGCGCCGGATGAACCCGCGGACGCGCGTGCCGTATACCGGCTGTATCTGCGCCAGCAGAGCCGCGTGCGCCGTGAGGGGATGGAAAAGCTGATGCTGGAAGTGGAGCTGCCGCTTTCCGGCGTGCTTTTCCGGATGGAGGATTGCGGCTTCCGGGTGGATACGGCTTTTCTGCGTGAGCTGGGTGACAGGTATATAAAAGAAACGGCACGGCTGAAGGACGAGATTTTCGCGGCATGCGGAACGCCGCCTTTCAACCTGAACAGTACGCAGCAGCTGGGGGAAGTGCTGTTTGACAAGCTCGGCCTACCGCACGGGAAAAAGACCTCCAAAGGTTATTCAACTTCCGCGGAGGTACTGGAAGGCCTGCGTTACACCGCGCCCGATGTGATTGAGCCGCTGCTGCGGTACCGCCAGCTGACCAAACTGAACGGAACCTATGTGGAAGGTGTGCTTCCGCTGACGGATCGTGCCGGACGGGTTCATTCCTGGTTTGACCAGACATCCACGGCCACGGGCAGACTTTCCTCCTCGGAACCGAACCTGCAGAATATCCCCGTGCGAACGGAGGAGGGCAGGGAGATCCGCAGAGCGTTTGTGCCGGAAGACGGATGGGTGCTTGTGGACGCGGACTACAGCCAGATTGAGCTGCGGCTGATGGCGCACTTTTCCGGTGACCCCGCGATGACGGACGCGTTTATGAAAGGGCAGGACGTGCACGCGCGCACCGCGTCCGAGATTTTCGATGTCGCGCCGGAAAATGTGACGCCGGAGCTGCGTTCACGCGCCAAGGCGGTGAACTTCGGCCTGATTTACGGGATCAGCGGATTCGGCCTGAGCCGGAATACCGGCGTTACCCGGAAGGAAGCCGCGGAGTTTATTGACCGGTACTTCGAGAAGTATCCCGGCGCGAAACGCTTCATGGATGACGCCTGTGAAGCCGGTATCAAAAACGGTTACGCCGTTACGCTGATGGGCCGCCGCCGGTATCTGCCGGAACTGAAGGATACGAAGGCGACGGTGCGCGAATTCGGAAAGCGCGCAGCGATGAACACCCCGATTCAGGGTACCGCGGCGGATATCATCAAGCTGGCGATGGTCCGCGTCGACCGGGCGCTGCGGGAAAACAACATGCGCTCACGGCTGATCCTGCAGGTGCACGATGAACTGATCCTGGAATGCCCGCCGGAGGAAGCCGGTAAGGCCGCGGAGCTGCTGAAGGCAGCCATGGAAGGCGCGATCGCGCTGAAAGTGCCGCTGGAGGCGGAGATTCATACCGGCGCGACATGGGCTGAAGCAAAATAAGTTGACAATTCCGCGCGCCGATGGTACAGTAAGTCGTTCCAAAGGAATGAATACAACGGGGAGCGGTATGCAGATGCTGGAATTCAAGTTTGACACACAGCTGCTGATTGAGGGAAAAGGGCTGGATGAAGATGTCATCAATGACTATTTTACGCAGAACCTGAAGGGAGACTGCCTGCTGGCCGTGGGTGATGAGGACCTGATCAAGATCCATTTTCATACCAACGAACCGTGGAAGGTTCTGGAGTATTGTGCGTCCCTCGGCGAAATTTATGATATTGTTGTGGAAAACATGGAACGGCAGGAAAATGGCCTGCAGGGTTGAAAAACGTGACTTTGCGGACGGGTACCCGGATAAGGGTGCCCGTTTTTATAATGTACTTGTTTTGTTTTTCAGTTGAAAAAGCCGAACATTCGGGGTTATACTCACATTACCCTTAACCGAAAACAAACAAATGGAGGTTAACATCATGAAGAAGATCGTTTCCCTGTTGATCGCGGCTGTCATGTTGCTCGCGATGGTCGGCACGGCTGCTGCTGACAATGTCATCAAAATCGGTATCTATGAGCCCGCTTCCGGTGACAGCGGCGCCGGCGGAAAGCAGGAGACTCTGGGCGTTCAGTACGCCAACAAGGTCCAGCCCACCATCGAAATCGGCGGCGAGACCTATACCATCCAGCTTGTGAATGCCGATAACGGCTCCTCTGCCGATAAGGGCCCCTCTGCCGCCGCTGAACTGGTCAGCGCCGGTGTGAGCGTTGTTCTGGGTTCCTACGGTTCCGGCGTATCCATTGCCGGTTCTCCCAAGTTTGCCGAAGCCGGCATCCCCGCGATCGGCATCTCCTGCACCAATCCGCAGGTAACCGCGGGCAACAACCACTACTTCCGTATCTGCTTCCTGGATCCCTTCCAGGGCACCGTGCTCGCCAACTACGCCTTCAACACCCTGGGTGTTCAGACCGCGTACTGCCTGGCTGAACTGGGCAATGACTATGACGTCGGTCTGGTGTACTACTTCAAGCAGGAATTCGAACGTCTGGGCGGCTTCGTGATTGACGAAACCTTCCCGACCAACACGGCTGACTTCACCAGCTATCTGGACAATGCCGCGGCACTGGGCGCCGGCGTGTTCTTCGCTCCCGTTTCCATTGCCTATTCCACTCAGATTATCGACCAGGCTGCCGGCAAGGGCGTTGACTTCGCGCTGATGGGCGGCGACACCTGGGACAGCAACAAAGTGATCGAGTCCGCGCAGGGCAGCAACCTGAACATCCTGGTCAGCACCTTCTATCAGGAAGGCGGCAACGCCGAGTTTGACGCGGGCTTCAAGGCCTGGCTGAACGAGGATGCCGAAGCCATGACCAACAACGGCGGCAATGACATGATCGCTGCTGTGAGCGCCATGGGTTATGATGCCTACTTCACCGCTCTGGAAGCTATCAAGCTGGCCGGCAGCGCTGATTCCAAGGCTATCATGGAAGCTCTGTGGAACGTTGATTTCACCGGCGTGTCCGGCAAGATCACCTTCAACGAAATCGGCGACGCGAACCGTGACACCGCTTTCATCAAGCAGGCTGATACCGCGAACGGCGTGTGGGCCTTTGTTTGCGAACAGAGCGTCAACTGATTGTTTCCGGTAACCTGAATCATTAAGTGGCGTGGGCTTCGCCCACGCCACTATCCTTCTGTGAAGAGGAGTGTCTCCGCATGTTTCAGACCATATTCCCTTATCTGCTGACGGGTATATCCGTCGGCGGTCAGTACGCGCTGATCGCTATCGGATACACCATGGTGTACGGTATCCTGCGCCTGATCAACTTTGCTCACGGCGATGTGTTTATGGTGGCCGGCATTCTGATGGTGTATATCGTCGCGAGCGGGGCGCCGCTGTATGTATCCATTCCCGTGGTATTGATTCTGACGGCGCTGATCGGTTTTGTGATTGAGCGTGTCGCGTATAAGCCGCTGCGTTCGGCACCGCGTATGTCAATTATGATTTCCGCCATCGGTGTCAGCTATACCCTGCAGAATCTGGTGCTGTACATCACCGGCGGTCTGAATCAGTTCTATCCGAAGATTCCCTTTATCTCGGATTCCGTGACTATCTTCGGCGCGACAACCAAGATGGTGACTGTGATCACCCCGATTCTGACGATTGTGCTGGTAGTGGCGCTTGTACTGCTGATCAACCATACGAAGATTGGCATGGCGATGCGCGCGGTCAGCAAGGATTTTGAAACCAGTCAGCTGATGGGTATCAAGATCAACAACGTTATTTCCGTAACGTTTGTGATCGGTTCCTTCCTGGCCGGCGTCGGATCCATCCTGTATTTCTCCAACTATACGACGGTTATTCAGACCTCCGGCGCGATGCCCGGCCTGAAGGCTTTCGTGGCGGCGGTGTTCGGCGGCATCGGATCCATTCCCGGGGCTGTGGTGGGTGCCTTTATTATCGGTATCTGCGAGAGCATCATCAAAGGCCTGGATGTTATACTGATGAAAGCGGGTCTGACAAAGCAGATGCTGGGTCTTGCCACCTTCTCGGACGCGTTCACCTTCGCTCTGCTGATCGTGATTCTGATCGCCAAGCCGACCGGCCTGTTCGGCGAGAAGATTACGGACAAGGTGTAAGGGGGTGGAGAGAACATGACGATTATCAGGAAAAAGAAGGCAGACGCAGCAACCTGGATTTCCATTGGCATTGTCGCGCTGATCTACGTGGCGGTATTTGTCGCGGAGCAGCTGCTTCCGCCCACCCATATGCTTTTCACCGTGCTTAAGAAGGGCGCGACCTACGCGCTGGTCGCGGTCTCCATGAACCTGCTGAACGGCTTTACCGGCTTGTTTTCTCTGGGCCAGGCGGGCTTTATGCTCGTCGGTGCCTATACCTACGCGATTCTGACGATTCCCGTCGCTCAGCGTCCTGCTGTCTATCAGTATTTTGACGGCGGTCTGGTGCAGTTCACCATGCCCGTGATACCCGCGCTGATCTGTGCCGGCCTGATCGCGGCGATTTTCGCGTTCCTGATCGGTCTGCCGGTTCTGCGCCTGAAGAGCGACTATCTCGCGATCGCGACGCTCGGCTTTGCCGAAATCATCCGCGCTGTGTTCCAGTGGAAGAATATCGGTGCCCTGACCAACGGCTCCAACCTGCTGCGTGCTTTCCCCACATTCGAGGATTTCAATATCAGAGCTGCGGACGGGACCGTGAAGCTGTACCTGTCCACGCTGGTTCCGTTCCTGATCGCGGGTGTGTGCATCGGCCTGATCGTGCTGCTGCTGCACTCCAGCCACGGACGCGCGTTCATGGCGATCCGCGATGATGAAATCGCCGCGGAGGCGATGGGCATTAACCTGTCCAGACATAAGCAGATGGCTTTCTGCACATCTTCCTTCTTCGCCGGAATCGGCGGCGCGATGCTGGCTATGTATACCGCCAGTGTGCAGGCGAAGAGCTTTACCTCAGCCATGACCTATGAGATCCTGCTGATTGTGGTTATCGGCGGCATCGGCTCCGTTACAGGCAGTTGCATCAGCTCCTTCCTGTTTGTAGCCTGCTCCGAGTGGTGGCTGCGTTTCCTGGACCAGAAGCAGATGATCGGTGATTTCGAAGTGCCGCTGCTGCGGAACGGCTTCCGTCTGGTGGTTTTCTCCGTAATTATCATGATTGTTGTGCTGTTCTTCCGTCAGGGTATCATGGGTACCCGTGAGTTGCCTGATCTGTTCCGGAAGCATCCGAAGAAAGCAAAAGCAGCGAAGGGAGGCAAGGCATGATGGAAAAGATAAGAATGCTCGATCTTGAGAATGTCACCATGCAGTTCGGCGGCGTTGTGGCCGTGGACAGCCTCTCCATGCATGTGGACAACGGTGAAATCGTGGCGTTGATCGGCCCGAACGGTGCCGGCAAAACCACTGCCTTCAATGTAATAACCGGTGTCTATACGCCGACCAACGGCCGCGTCTCCTTTAAGGACAAGGTGATTGCCGAGAGCTATCCCAACGGAAAGATGAAACGGATGTACGCCGGCGCGCACAACGGCGAGTATAAGAAACTGATAACCACATCCCCGGACAGGATCGCGTATCTCGGTGTGGCGCGTACCTTTCAGAATATCCGCCTGTTCAAGAACATGACGGTGCTGGAAAATGTGCTTGTGGCGCACCATATGCGCATGAAGAACAATCTGCTGACATCCACACTGCATCTGACCGGAGCTGAGGAAAAACGCGTCTGTGAGGAATCCATAGCGCTGCTGAACCTGCTTGGGCTCGGTGATGTGATTAACGAGAATGCCGCGTCCCTGCCTTACGGAAAACAGCGCTATCTGGAGATTGCCCGCGCGCTGGCGACTGATCCCGAATTACTGCTGCTGGATGAGCCGGCTGCCGGCATGAACCCGCAGGAAACCATTGAACTGAGCCGGTTCATTCTGAAGATCCGCGAACAGTTCGGTCTCACAATCCTGCTGATCGAGCACCATATGAATCTGGTTATGGATATTTCCGACAGGATTTATGTGCTTGACTTCGGCAAACAGATCGCGGAAGGCACACCCGCCGAGATTCAGAAGAATCCCGTTGTTATTGCCGCCTATCTGGGGGAGGATGAAGAAGAATGAGTCTGCTGAAGGTAACGGATCTTGTGGTCAGCTACGGCGGCATCGAGGCTCTGAAAGGCATTGATTTTGAAGTGGAGCAGGGCCAGATCGTGACGCTGATCGGCGCCAACGGTGCGGGCAAGAGCACAACGCTGCGCACGATTTCCGGCCTTGTAAAGGCCGCGGACGGCCGTGTCTATTTCGAGGGCCGTGATATTACCGATTATGATACCCAGAAGATTGTGGAAACAGGAATCGCGATGGTGCCGGAAGGCCGCCGTGTTTTCCCCAATCTGACGGTGCTCGAAAATTTGCGCATCGGCGCCTATCTCCGCAAGGATAAGGATGTCATTGAGGAAGATATCGAATATGTGTATGACCTGTTCCCCCGCCTGCGGGAGCGTTCCTGGCAGCTTGCCGGCACGCTCAGCGGCGGTGAACAGCAGATGCTGGCGGTCGGCCGCGCGATGATGACGCGCCCGAAGCTGATTATGATGGATGAGCCCAGCCTGGGTCTGGCTCCGCTGGTTGTGAAGGATATTTTCCGGATCATCCGCACGCTGAAGGATACCGGCATGACCGTGCTGCTGATTGAACAGAACGCGAACGCCGCGCTGCATACCTGTGATTACGCCTACGTTATGGAAACCGGACGGATCACGATGCGCGGAACAGGCGAGGAGCTGCTCGCGAGTGAAGCAATTCAGGAAGCGTATCTGGGGAAAAAGAGCCAATAACAGATCAAGCCGTCCCGCCGGGACGGCTTTTTTGTCGGTTGTATATGAGTTTTCAACCGGAGGATGTACCCGGAACTTTACGGATTCCGCGCGCTGTGCCGCCGCGTGCCGCGGTGCCGCAGCGCACGTTCCGGCTCGAACGGCAGCGCCAGAAGCGGATAGCGAACGGCGCACGCGGCGTAAAGCATGGACAGGAAAAGTGAAACCACCAGCAGGGAAGCCATCCATACGGGCCGGCTGCCGACATGAAGACGCATGAGTATCATCCGCACGGCGTTCATGATGACCGGATGCAGAATGTAAATATACAAGGTGGAACAGCCGGGAACACGTAACGGGCGGCAGCGGCCTTTCTCAAAGGAACGGAAAACCCACAGCAGGGCAGCCGCGGAAGTGAAGCCGGCAACCAGCCACCACGCGGAGTATGCCGGCGCTTTCCAATAGAACGGAAGAGAAGCGACAAAGAGAACCGCGCAGACGGCGCCGGCTGTACGGCGGAATCGGTCATCCGCGTCATGCAGAACGGCGCCGAGCAGATAGACGGGAAGATAGAGCAGCACTTTGTTGAGCGCGTCCACCGGTGTGGGAAAGACACATGAAAGAACACCGGCCGCCAGCGCGCAGATCAGCAGCGGCGGACGGCGCTTAACAGCGTTCTCCAGCAGGCGTACGGCAACCGAGATCAGATACAGCACATAAATGAACCACAGATAGGTAAAGGGTGCCGTGAACACAGACAGCAGGTCATCCGGCGTTGTCTGCACATTCACATAATCGGGAAAGAGGACTTTGCCGGCCCATACAACGAGTGAAAAGAACAGGTAGGGAACAAGCAGACCGAGCGTCCGCTTCCGGATGTAGCGGCCGGGTGTTTCTTCCGCGCCCCGCGCGGCATACAGCCAGCCAGCGACCGCGAAGAAAAGCGGCACATGGAACGAATAGACAAATGTGCGCAGATTCCACAGCCATCCGGTCATCGGCAGGCTGAGCGCGGTGGTCATCCGTTCGACGGCATGACCGAGCATAACGCACAGCATGGCAAACCCGCGGGCTGAATCCAGCCAGTGCTCGCGCGGCTGATTTCCGCTGCCTGCTGTCATAACCGGACACCTCCTGCTCCGCGGCTGTGATATTAACTGCTGTATACTTCTGCTATTCTATCAGCCGGCGCCGCTCCTGTAAAGACGGACGGGACCGAATCCGCGGTTTATGAACAATGAATATGGGGCGAAACACCCTGCGTTTTTCCGAACATTCGCGGTTTTTCCAAAAAACAGTTGAAATACAGAAAGATATATGTTACCTTATCCGGGTACCGGAACGAAACCGAATGAAAGGAGGAGGGCATATGCGCAGCCGTTCGGGAAAAATGGAGAACGCGGGTAACGCGGTATACGGGTATGCCTTTCTGCCGTAAGTACGGTTGTCGGCGTATGATGTAATCGCTTGCCTGTGTCCGCAGGCAAGCTTTTTTTGTGGAAGACGGAGAAGGAGAAAGTATGGAAAAACAGACTGAAGAAAAGAAAGAAAAACGGCCCGGCAGGGCGAAGCTCATCTGGAGCTTCCTGAAAGGCAGCAAGTTCATGTTCACACTGTGCATGATCTGTGCCGCGATCAGCGCCCTCGCGGATATGATAAACCCGCAGATCATCCGTGTGGCGGTGGACAATGTGCTGGGCGGGCAACCGACGGACTCGCTGAGCGCTTTGGTCAGGAATATCATTGACCTGTTCGGCGGAACTGAAAACCTGCGCCGGAACCTGTGGATCATGGCTGTGGGAATCATGATTGTCTCTTTCGCGAAGGTGATCTGCCAGTACGGTTTCCGTGTAAGCAATACACGCGGCAGTGAGACCATGGTCAAGAATATGCGCGATACTCTGTATGATCACATTGAGCATCTGCCTTTCCGGTGGCATATGCAGAATCATACCGGGGATATCATCCAGCGTTGTACAAGCGATATTGATACGGCGCGGAATTTCGTGTCCGAACAGATGACAAATCTGATACGGATTTCCATCCTGCTGATTCTGAGCGTTATTTTTATGGTGGGTATGGATCCGCTGCTGACGCTGATCGCGATCATCCCGCTGCCTGTGATTATGCTTTACAGCTACCGGTTCCATCATACGATCGGTGACGCGTTTGAAAAGTGTGACGAGAATGAGGGTAAGCTCAGCGCCATGGCACAGGAAAACCTGACCGGTGTACGCGTAGTGCGCGCTTTCGGCCGTGAACGTTACGAACGTGACCGGTTCGAGAAGCATAATGACTACTATACCGGCCTGTGGAAGAGAATGGCGAAGATCATGGCGCGCTTCTGGAGTACCAGTGATGTGCTTTCCGGCCTTCAGATCATGCTGATTGTGGTTTTCGGCGCGGTGTTCGTGCTGAACGGCAGGCTGACCAGCGGCGAGTATATCGCTTTCCTCAGCTACAACGGCATGCTTATATGGCCTGTGCGTATGCTGGGCAGAATGATCAGTGAAATGAGTAAAGCCGGCGTGGCGATTGACCGCGTGGGCTATATTATGGACGCTGAAGAGGAAAAGGACGCGCCTGACGCGGAAGACGCCGACATGACCGGCGATATCCGCTTCGAGCATGTGAACTTCGGCTATGACGGCGCGCAGGAACTGCTGCACGATATCAACCTGACGATCCCCGCGGGCACGACACTCGGCATTCTGGGCGGCACGGGCAGCGGCAAGAGTACGCTGATGTATCTGCTGGACCGGCTGTATCCCCTTGGACCCGAAAACGGCCGGATCACCATCGGCGGACGTGACATCGCGAAAATCCGCCTGGCACACCTGAGAAGCAATATCGGCATTGTGCTGCAGGAACCGTTCCTGTTCAGCCGTACGCTGCGCGAAAACCTCGGTATTACATCCGCCGGGCTGACGCAGGATGATCTGGACGACGCGGCACGCGCGGCATGTCTGGATGAAACAATCGCGGGATTCACAAAGGGCTATGAGACGTTCGTCGGCGAACGCGGTGTAACGCTGTCCGGCGGACAGAAGCAGCGCGCGGCGATTGCCCGGATGCTGACACAGAAAACACCGATCATGATTTTTGATGATTCACTGAGTGCCGTGGATACGGAAACGGACGCGAAGATCCGTACCGCGCTTGAAAAACGCTTCGGTTCCGCGACGATTATTCTGATTTCACACCGTATCACAACATTGAGCAAGGCCGATCAGGTTCTCGTGCTGGATCACGGACGGATCAGCCAGATGGGTACGCCGGATGAACTGAAACAACAGCCCGGTCTGTACCGGCAGATTTATGATATTCAGAGCCTTTCCGCGGAGGAGGTGGAGGCGTAATGGAAGAGAAAAAAGAAGAAAAGCAGGTTTCCCTGCCGTTTTTCGGGATCCCGAGACTGATCCCCTTTATGAAGAAGTACCGCAAAATGCTGACCGTGATGGTGATCTGCGGTCTGGCCGGAACGGGTGTGGATATCGCGATGCCGCTGCTGCAACGCTATGCCCTGAACCACTTTATCGGAGATCACACGCTGGATACGCTGCCTGTATATATCGCGATTTACGCGGCGATCGTGATCTTCGGCGCGATATGCAACTATATCAGCTGCTCCGGCGCGATGACCGTTGAGGTGAGCGTGAACCGCGATCTCCGGAACGCGGCGTTCAATCATCTGCAGACGCTGAGCTTCAGCTATTTCAACCAGAACAGTGTCGGCTATATTCACTCCCGTGTGATGAGCGATACTTCACGCATCGGCGGTCTGGTGTCCTGGACACTGATGGACAGCGTATGGCACCTGAGCTATCTGGCCGGGTCCGTTGTCGTGATGCTGCTGGTGAACGCGAAACTGGCACTGCTGGTAATTACCATTCTGCCGCTGATTGTGATTCTGTTCAGCGTATTCCAGAAGGGCCTGATTCGCGCGAACCGCCAGATTCGTGAGCTGAACAGCAGAATTACCGGTGATTTCAACGAGGGCATTACCGGCGCGAAGACAATTAAGACGCTGGTAATTGAAAAGAAAATGGCCGGGGATTTCATGAAGGATACACATGAAATACGGCAGAAGAGTATCCGCGCCGCACGGTTGCGCGGTCTGTTTTCCGCCACTATGAACCTGGCATCCAGTGCTGCGCTGGCGATCGTACTGTGGCGCGGAGGCTATATCGCCGAGAGCGAAGTCGGAACCTTCAGCATGTTCATGAGCTACGCTCAGGGTATGATGGAACCGGTTCGCTGGATTATAGACGCCATCAGTGATGTTATTACCACGCAGGTAAACATTGAACGCCTGACCCGCCTGCTCGGAACAAAGAGCGACGTGACGGACACGCCGGAGGTGATTGAAAAGTACGGTGACAGCTTCGATCCGAAAAAGGAAAACTGGGAACCGATCAGCGGCGATATCGAGTTCGAGGATGTCAGCTTCCGTTACCCGGACGGGGACGAGTATGTGCTGGAGCATTTTAACCTGAAGATTCCCTTCGGCAGCAATATTGCCATTGTGGGCGAAACAGGTGCCGGCAAGAGTACGCTGGTGAACCTTGTATGCCGGTTCTTTGAACCCACGGAGGGCCGTGTGCTGATTGACGGCCGTGACGCGCGCGAACGCAGTCAGCTGTGGCTCCACAGCGCCATCGGTTATGTGCTGCAGACACCGCATCTGTTCAGCGGTACGGTAAGGGAAAACCTGCTTTACGGCAATCCGGGCGCCTCTCAGGAGGAGATTGACCGCGCGCTGGAACTGGTATCCACGAAGGAAGTAGTTGAGCGAATGGACAAGGGCATCGATTCCGATGTCGGCGAGGGCGGTGACATGCTCTCCACGGGCGAAAAGCAGCTGCTGAGCTTTGCCCGGGCCATTCTCGCGGATCCGCGCATTCTGGTGCTGGATGAAGCGACCGCCAGTGTGGATACCCTGACCGAACAGAAGATTCAGAACGCGATTGATACTATCATAAAGGGTCGCACAAGCCTTGTGATCGCTCATCGCCTGAGCACCGTGAAGAACGCGGACCTGATTCTGGTGGTGAATGACGGAAAAATTGTGGAACAGGGCACGCATAAGGACCTGCTGAACGCGAAAGGGTATTATTACCGCCTGTATACGCGTCAGTATGAGGACGAAGCGACCGGCTCCCTGCTGAACGCGTAAAAACCGCATAATAGTCTGTCCCGCTGCTTTCCGGCACATGTTTCATCCGGATTGCGGCGGGACAGTGGTTTATATGAAGGAAGGGGGGGCAACCTTCACTGCACAGGTATCTTACCTTACGGATATGATAAGCGTGTGAACATCGTGTGCATAAACGGGAACGATTGACCGAAAACAGCCGTAGCGGAAAGTGACGGAACCGGATGGTTCCCGCGTGAATTTTGTCTGAAATATCACGGAATGAATTGACATTATTCTTTCGCGGTTGTAATGTTTACGCGTATATATTGGAGGTGCGGTAATGCTTGAACTGAGAAATATCACCAAAACATATGACGGAGCCGGCGAACCTGTGGAGGCGCTGCGGGGAATTTCGCTGACGTTCGGCGAAAGCGAGTTCGTGTCGGTTCTCGGCCCTTCCGGCTGCGGCAAAACGACGCTGCTGAACATCATCGGCGGCCTGGACCGGTATACCGGCGGCGAACTGCTGATCAACGGGCGCAGCACGGCTGAGTATAAGGACAGGGACTGGGACAGCTACCGGAATCATTCCATCGGCTTTGTTTTTCAGAGCTACAATCTGATTCCGCACCAGACGGTACTGCAGAACGTGGAACTGGCGCTCAGCCTGAGCGGTGTCGGTAAAATTGAAAGACGGAAACGCGCGACGGAAGCGCTGAAACGCGTCGGGCTGGAAAATCAGCTGCGGAAGCGTCCGGCGGAAATGAGCGGCGGACAGATGCAGCGCGTCGCGATCGCGCGCGCCATCGTGAACGATCCGGATATTATTCTGGCCGATGAGCCGACCGGCGCGCTGGATACCGAAACGAGCGTGCAGGTGATGGATATCCTGAAGGATATCTCAAAAGACCGGCTGGTGATCATGGTAACCCATAACCCGGAACTGGCGGAAAAGTATTCCACACGCATTGTGCGCATGCTGGACGGTAAGATTACCAGTGACAGCGGACGCGCGGAGACCGCGCCCGTCGCCGCGGAAGTGAAAACGAAAAGCGGAAAAAGGGCGTCCATGTCCCTGCGGACCGGGTTCGGCCTGAGCCTGAAGAACCTGTTCACCAAGAAGGGCCGCACGATTCTGACCAGCTTTGCCGGATCAATCGGTATTATCGGTATCGCGCTGATTTACGCCGTTTCCAACGGCATGACCGGGTATATTGACCGCGTGCAGGAGGAAACGCTGTCTTCCTACCCGCTGACGCTGGAAGGCAGAAGCCTTGATACATCCTCATTCATCTCCACTTTCATGGGTAAGGCGAAGTCACTTTCCGATCATGACGATGACGGCATTTATCAGAAGGGCGTGATCTTTGAGCTGACAAACGCCATGAACTCCATGGAGGAGAAGAAGAATGACCTGAAATCCTTCAAGGCGTTTCTGGAAAAGGAACGGGCCGATGAAAACAGTGAACTGCATTCCGCGGTAAGCGCGGTGCAGTATACCTACAGCCGCGGTCTGTCTGTGTACACAAAAACAGTTGATGATGAAATCATCCGTTCCGATCTGAATGAGCTGATGACGGAGCTGATCGCGAATTTCTGGCACATGGATACGTCCATGCTTACGAGCATGGCGACAGGCTCCGTGATGAGCAGCAGCTACGGTATGATGGAATCCTACAGCCGTCTGTGGCAGGAAATGCTGCCCGGGGATGACGGGCAGATCATCAGCCCGCTGTTCCGGCAGGAATATGAGCTGGCTTACGGTCACTGGCCCGAAAAATTCGATGAAGTGATGCTGATTGTGGACGAGAAGGGCGAGATCGGCGATTTGTCACTGTACGCGCTGGGGCTGATGTCCAAAGAGGATATGGTTGACCTGATGAACGCCGCGGCCAGCAAACAGCAGGTGGACTTTACGCCCCATCACTGGACCTATGAGGAAATCTGCGGGCTGGATTTCCGCGTCATTCTCGAGGCTGACTGCTTTGAGGCGGATCCCGCAACCGGAACATACAGGGATCTGCGCGGCAGCGCGACCGGTATGCGGTATCTGTATGACAACGGTCTGCAGCTGCACATCGCCGGTATTCTGAAGCCAAACGGGGACTCTGCCTCCACGATGCTGAAGGACGGCGTGGCTTATACATCGCTGCTGACTGAATATGTAATGGACAAAAACAACAATTCCCCGGCCGTCAAAGCGCAGACGGAACAACCGGCGTTTGACGTGATTGAAGGTCTGCCTTTCCGCAATTCATCCGCTCTGACGGATGCCGACAAGGCCGAGACCTTCCGCCGGTACGCGGGCGCGATGGATGACGCGGCGAAAGCGGAGGCGTACCGTAAACTGAAATCCGTACCGGATGAGGCGGCGGTTGCCGAAAAGACCGATGCTGCGCTTGCCGCGATGGACCGGGCACAGATGGAAAGTATTATGCTGCCGGCGGCGGTGGAGCAGATGGGAATGTCGGAAGCTATTGTGTCCGCGTATCTGAAAAACATGGATGACGCGACGGTTGCCGGGCTGCTGCGTGACGCGATGCTTGAGCAATTCCGCGCGGAAGCCGCGGCAGAAGCTGCCCGCATGCTTGAAGGATCAACGGATGAGGAACTCGCGGCCGCGTTTGATAAGGAACTGCCGGATTTCACGGAGGCTTACTGCGCCGAATGCTATGCTACCGTGCTGCAGTTCTCGGACGCGGATTATGAGAGCAACCTGAATAAACTGGGCTATCTGGATCCGGACGCTCCCTCGTCCATTAATCTGTATGCCTCGTCCTTTGAGGACAAGGACAGAATCAGTGAACAGATTGCCCTGTACAACAAGACCGTGGATCCGATGTCGGAGATTACCTATGTGGATTATATCAGCCTGCTGCTGAGTTCCGTGACGACGATTATCAATGCCATCAGCTATGTGCTGATCGCGTTTGTCGCGATATCGCTGATTGTATCCTCCATCATGATCGGCGTGATTACGCTGATCTCCGTGCAGGAACGGACGAAGGAAATCGGTATCCTGCGTTCACTCGGCGCGAGCAAGAAGAACGTTTCAGCCATGTTCAACGCGGAAACGGTGCTGATCGGTTTCGCTTCCGGTTTGCTGGGTGTATGTATCACATGGCTCCTGTGCATCCCGATCAACGCGATCCTGCACAGCCTTACAGGTATTTCCAACCTGTCGGCGTATCTTGACCCGCTGACGGCCGCGATTCTGGTTGTGATCAGTATGCTGCTGACGCTGATCGCGGGCATTATCCCGAGCCGAAGCGCGGCGAAGAAAGACCCTGTGGTCGCCCTCAGAACAGAATAAGAAAACGCGTGCCGGAAGACTATTCCGGCACGCGCTGTTTACCGCGCCGGAAAAAGTACATTCCGGCGCTTTTGATGTTACTGCAGATCAAAGGTGACCTTCACGCAGCGGGCGATAAAGCCGATTTCATTCATATACACGGTCTCGGCTTCATATTCCTTATCATAGGACTGCAGAAGCACGCGGCTGTCATCCAGCACCTTAACCTTGCGCAGATAGCGGTGCTCGTTGTGGTTCATCAGCATTACGGCGCCGTCCACGGGGCTTTGCGCGGGTACGGTGAGCACCGTATCGCCGCGGCAGATGCGGAAACCGCGCATGCTGTCATCCGGCGCGAGGTAGAAGAAAACCTTGTCCGGGTTGGCACCCTCAATGCGGCCGTTTTCAATCGGGACCAGCTGATAGGATACGGGTTTCATAACGGCATTCATAACAGGCACGCGCTTAAGCACGCTCTGCAGCGCGTCCAGCCATACGCTGCCGGCTACGCCTTCATCTTTTGTTTCCTCTGTGGAAGCGACAATTTCAGCTTCTTTCGGCTTCGGCTTCTGTACAGGTTGGGCTACGGGCGCGGGACGGACCTGCAGCAGGTCCACGGTGGCGGCGATGTCATCCAGGGTGAATTCGGCCTCGTTCTGCTGCTTCAGGCCGATTGTGCGCAGAATGCGGCGGGCCTGATCATCCCCGATGATCCGGGTGCCGGCCTCAACCGCGACGATAAAGCTTTCGGCGACGCCGCATTTTTTCGCCACCTGCTTCGGTGTCATTTTTTGACGGATCCGCTCCGTGCGGATCAGATCTCCGAGTCTGCTCATGATTTTCCTCCGGGTAAGCGCGGAATATGTCCGCGCCGATTCTATGCAACTTTATCATACGGAACGGGAAAACTCAACCCCGCGTTTTGCCGGCAGGCTCCACCGGCAAATGCATGAATTCATCCGCCTTGTACCACGCGACATAGTATCCCGCCCCGTGTGAACAGAAAACGCTGCCGGGAGGGTTCTCCGTGTCCGCCATCGGATCGTATCCCGCTTTTTCAATAACCTCATCCGCGTTGTGACACAAATCGTAGCCGTCCGGGGACAGGCGAATATCGCCGCTGCCGTGGGTGGAGGAACGCAGCAACGTCGGGTAGTCCATCAGCGCGGCAACGGGCGCGCGCCCGGTCAATGTCACCGTGTCCTCATCCATTACGGGCGAATCGCATTCAGCGTTCCGCCCGGTCAGGTCTGTCATCACGCGTCCGAACGACGCTGACGGAACGGTGATTTCAAACCGGTAATACGGCTCCAGCAGTGTACATCCGGCTTTCATCAGTGCCTGACGGACGGCACGGTATACCGCCTCGCGAAAATCGCCGCCCTCAGTATGCTTCAGATGCGCGCGTCCGGACAGCAGGGTAACACGGACATCTGTGAGCGGCGCGCCGGTCAGTACGCCGCGGTGTGTTTTCTCGAAAACATGCGTCCGGATCAGGGACTGGTAGTTCACGGTCAGATCATCCGGACTGCATTCGGAAGCAAATGTGATGCCGGAACCGCGAGGGCCGGGTTCAAGACGCAGGTGAGCCTCGGCATAGTGCCGCAGCGGTTCATAGTGCCCGCAGCCCGTTACTTCCGAACGGACGGTTTCCTCATACAGCACCTCGGGCTTTTCAAGCCGAGCCTCTATCCCGAAGCGGCGCTTCAGCACCTCGGTAAGAACGGCGGACTGTACGGTACCCATGATCCGTACGTTTACCGCGCTGTGCGCTGCGTCCCATACGATGCCGAGCGCGGGCTCCTCATCCTCCAGAATACGTAACTTTTCAAGCAGAACCTGCGGAGTGACGCCGTTCACCGGTGTTACGCGCGCGAGGAGCACGGGCGTGACCTTTGCCCGGAAAGTATCCGTGATGCCGTCCGGGCTGATCAGATCCCCGCAACGGGGTACAGTCAGACCGGTTACGGCAACGGCATCACCCGGGAAAGCAGTTTCGGCCGGCTCATAGGAGACGCCTTTCGGCAGAAGAATCCGGTTGACTTTTTCCGCGACCTCACCGAAACGGAACTGCGCGCGGGGACGCAGTGTGCCCTGCAGTATCCTGAGATAGGTTACCCGGTTTCCGCTGTCATCGTGCTTTATCCGGTACACCCGCGCGAGTACATCCGCGGACAGATCCGCCGGGAAGGACCAGCGGACCGCGACCCTGTGCAGAAAACACAGCAGATCATCCACTCCGGTGCCGTTCAGCGCGGCCCCGGAAAACACCGGCACGGCCCGCCGCTCAAGGGTAAGCGCGGCAAGCGTGTCCAGCGCGCTGCCGGAATCGGCGGTTCCGGAAAGATACTGTTCACAGAAAGCGTCATCCAGCATGGATAAAGCTTCGGGGTCCGCTGTTTGACCGTTTACGGATACCGCGCGGTCTGTGAGCCTGCGGCGGATGCCGCTTTCCGTACGCTCGCGGTCAAAGGATACAAGGTCACATTTGTTTACGAAAATGATAACCGGAATACGGGCGTCATCCAGCATCCGGTACAGCGCGGCCGTATGCGCGCGAATATCCCCGGAACCGTCCGCCAGCAGAATCGCCAGATCCAGCGGCATCATGCTTCGCTCCGCGTCAGCGGCGAAATCCACATGCCCGGGTGTATCGATCAGCGTGAAGGATGCCCCGTTGTACGTAAATCCGGCCTGACCGGAGTAGATTGTGATGCCGCGGTCTTTTTCCAGCGCGTCGGAGTCGAGCAGCGTGTTACCGTGATCCACGCGGCCGGGACCGCCGCGAAGAACGCCGGCGCGGTACAGCAACTGCTCGGAAAGGGTTGTCTTTCCGGCATCCACATGCGCGAAGATACCGAATGTAAGTGCCACGGCGCGTTCCTCCTTTTTTCGCGTGCGTAACCCGGCACGCTGACGGCTTTACAGTGCTATTGTACCCGAATACCGGCGATGTTGCAATTGCCGCGCGTCACGGAGTATAATATACGCGAACAAATGAAAGCGGGGTTTTTGCATGGGCCTGTTTACCGGAAAAAAACGTATGACGCACGCGGAAAAGACGCGGTATGCCTATGAATCCTACCGTGAGGAGATTGTGGACCGTCTGTTTCCGGGCGGTGTGGAGCAGGCGGGCGGAATCATTACGGATCTGGCGGGAATTCTCGGTATTGACCTTGAAAACTGCGGGGCCGGCAAGTATGAGGAAATCCTGAACCTGTACAGCGAGACATATGTCGGCAGAGTGATGAACGATAAGGCGAAAACGGACATAGCTTCCGATCTGCGCCGGCGCTACCGCAAGCTGTGCGGCGGGCAGGAGGAGACAGTGTGCGCGTACGCGCTGTCTGTGATTGAGCCGCCGGTTGAAACAGACGGTGAACAGCCGGCTGCGGAATCCGCGGAATGGGACGGCATCGGCTCCGTGAGCGTGGCGACGGATGAGGATCCGCTTTCCGGAGAAGAAGAGGAAACGGACGAGCCTGACAGCACGGAAACCGGTGATGAAGAAGCGATCCGCCGGGTATATAAGAAAACGCTGAAGAAATACGGCCTTGACGGGAATACGGAGCATCCGGCCTTGCGGATGATGCGCGAAAACCGGAAGGAATTTGTTAAGAGAATCATGGCGGAGTTCGGTGAAGACGGCGCGAGAGCGACGGAAACCGCGTATTACGCCGCGCTGTATGCCGCCGTTGAGACGGTAAGGGATGAAGAAGTGTTCGCCGGGGCGGACAGAGGGGTATATGCTTTCCTTGAACGGAACATGTTGCTGGATATGAACGAGATCGGGGATGAAGCACACCGTCTGGTGAAAGACAGGAAAGACAGGATTTCCAAACCGCTCGGTACCTTCCTGGAAAACGCGGACATACAGAATATGTGGAACACCATGACTGAAACGGAACAGAAGCTTGTGCTGAGGTGCGCGTGCATGCTTGGCGCGCGCCGGGGAATCAACGCCTGACACGTGCCCTGAGCGGCATCAAAAAGGAGTCGTGCCATTTGACAATCAAACTGAAAAAACTGTCCTACAACGCGCCTGTTACGCTGACCTTTGTGCTGATCTGCTTTGCCGCGTACCTGACGGATCTGATTTTCGGTCACGGGGCGCGGGATAAGCTGTTCAGCGTCTACGGTTCTCCGCTCAGTGATCCCCTGACATACATCCGCCTCTTTACACATGTGTTCGGTCACGCGGATGCGGATCATCTGCTTGGAAACATGCTGTATATCCTGCTGCTCGGACCGATGCTGGAGGAAAAACACGGAAAGGGCGCCATGATTCTGCTGATGGCTGCCGCCGCGTTTATCACGGGTGTTTTCTCAGCACTGCTTTTCCCGAATACCCGTTTGCTGGGCGCGAGCGGAATTGTGTTCGCGATGATCCTGATGAGCTCCTTCACCGAGTTCCGGAAGGACACGATTCCGGTGACCTTTATTCTGGTCGCGGTTCTTTATATCGGACGCGAGGTGATCAGCATGTTCACAGCCGGCGGGAATATTGCGTACGGCGCGCATATCCTCGGCGGAGCGGTCGGCGGAACGCTTGGATATCTGCTGAATGTAAACGAACGGAAGACCGTATAACGCGGCTGACGCGTAAACGGACGGAGAGAGAGCGGCGCTTTTTCTCCGCTTCCTTTATTATTGTCTGCCGCACAGCATGAAAAACACAGAAAATTGCATCTACCAATCGGCGCGGCGGTGTGCTATAATCATTAATCGGTTGAAAATCAACGACAGGAGCGATGTTATTATGATTACATCCAAGGAACTGCGCAACGCGTGGATTAAGTTTTATGAAGAACGGGGCCATCTCAATATCGGCGCCGTTTCACTGATCGGTGACGGAAGCACCGGTGTCATGTTCAATGTGGCCGGCATGCAGTCCCTGATGCCTTACCTGCTGGGCGCGCCTCATCCTTCGGGAAAGACCCGCCTGTGCAATGTGCAGGGCTGTGTCCGTACCGTGGATATCGAGAGCGTCGGCGACCCGACCCATTTTACTTTCTTTGAAATGATGGGCAACTGGTCCCTGGGTGATTATTTCAAGCAGGAAAAGACCCGCTGGAGCTATGACCTGCTGACGAAAGTGTTCGGCCTGAACGGCGACGAGATCTGCTCCACCGTGTTTGAAGGCAATGACGCCGCCCCGCGTGATGAGGAAACCGCGTCCCTGCTGCGGGATATCGGCATCAGGCCGGAGCATATCTTCTATCTGCCCAAGGAAGACAACTGGTGGGAGCTGGAAGGCACTACCGGAACCCCTTGCGGGCCTGATAACGAATGGTTCTATCCGCGTCACAACAAGCCCTGCGGACCGGATTGCGGTCCTGCCTGCGGTTGCGGCCGTTATGTTGAGATCGGCAATGATGTCTATATGCAGTATGTGAAGACGGCTGACGGCTATAACGCGCTGTCCAGTAAGAACGTGGATACCGGCTTCGGTCTGGACCGCCTGCTGGCGTTCCTGAACGGCCTGACCGACGGTTATAAGACCGACCTGTTCGCGCCTGTGATCAGCTATCTGGAAGAGAAGAGCGGCCTGAGCTACGATGATAATGAGGAAGCCCGCAAGGCTATGCGTATCGTGGCGGATCATATGCGCACCTCCACCATGCTGATCGGCGATGTGAAGGGAATTCTGCCCTCCAATGTCGGTGCCGGCTACATCCTGCGCCGTCTGCTGCGCCGCGCGATCCGCTACACCCGCCAGCTGGGTATTGATACGTCCGCGCTGGCTGATGTGAGCCGCATCTATATTGAGAAGATCTATGATGAAGCCTATCCGCTGCTGGTGGAAAAGGAAGAGTATATTATTGACGAGATCATGAAGGAAGTTGCCCGCTTCGAAGCGACGCTGGTTACCGGCATGAAGGAGTTCACCAAATGTATCTCCGGTATTCAGCGCAAGAATGAGTTCATGAGCCAGAAGGACCCCGCCTATGTACCCGAAACCGAAATCAGCGGTAAGCAGGCTTTCCGCCTGTATGATACCTACGGTTTCCCGCTGGAGCTGACAGAGGAACTCGCGGCTGAACAGGGCCTTACCGTGGACGCGGCCGGGTTTGCCGAGGCGTTTAAGGAGCATCAGCAGAAGAGCAAGCAGGAGGGCACCTTCAAAGGCGGCCTGGCGGAACAGAACGAAATCACCGCGCGCCTGCACACCGCGACACATCTGCTCAACGCCGCGCTTAAGAGCGTGCTGAATGACAGCAGTATCAACCAGAAAGGCTCCAATATCACGACCGAACGTCTCCGCTTTGACTTTAACTTTGAGCGCAAGCTGACCGCCGAGGAACTCGCTGCCGTTGAAGCATGGGTGAACGAAGCCATTGCCGCGGATGTTGAAGTGACGCTGGAAACCATGACCTACGATCAGGCGAAGGCTGCCGGCGCGATCGGCGTGTTTACCGACAAGTACGGTGACGAGGTCAAGGTATACACCATCGGCAAATACAGCAAGGAAATCTGCGGCGGACCGCATGCCGCCCATACTGGGGAACTGCATCATTTCCGCATTGCCAAGGAGGAAGCTTCTTCCGCGGGTGTGCGCCGCATCAAGGCTGTGCTGGACTGATTCCGATCCTGACATACGATTTGCCAGCCGTGTGAATGCCAATATTAATTGAATGTTTTTGATATGCATAATGCCGCGATATATTGTACTTCGCTATATCGCGGCATTTTTCATTGACAAAAGCAAAATCGGATGCCTCTCGCAGGGTGAGAAGCACCCGATTGATGTGAATACGGACTTGTTGTGATATGCAGGGTTGATCATTACGGATATATTAAGCCTGAATACCGGAAGACCTTGTTACGGACAACCGAGGGTGATCCAGCCGATCACGGAGACCGCGATAATAACAAGCACGGACAAACCGATTCCACGTTTCATCATGAAATCGGGTTTCAAGCCATAACCGACAGGTACCGCGCGGATCGAAGTAGGCAGAGTGTAGGAAACATTGTATGCCGCGCAGCCGATCATGGTGAATGCGATCACATCATAATTCAACGCCTGTGCCAGCGCGATGATAATCGGGATGGATATCGCTGCCGCGGACACATTGTTAACGACATCCGATAGAATAATGATGAAAGCAACAACAATAAAAATTGTCAGGAAACCGTTGCCGATGCCGCTTCCGGTTAGCAGAGATGCGATCTCTTTTGCCGCACCGCTGTTGTTTACCAACGTGCCCAACGCTGTACCGCCCGCGAAGATATAGATCATTTCCCACATGATGCTCTTTTCGGATTCTTTCCATGTGAGCAGTGGCTTGCCGTCGGCGGAGATGATAAATGTCAGAAGACCGCAGATCAAGAACGCGTACGCGGGCTTCAGATCAGGCAGAATGCTCGCATACAGCTCACGGGTAAAGGAGATGACTACTGCGGTAAGAAACAGGATCAGACTGATCAATTCGGCACGCGTCATCGGAGGTTGACTCTTCTGCAAATTGCGGAAGTATTCTTTACTTCCCTCAAGTGTTTTGACTTCAGCCTTCTGGAAGAAGATGAACAGGCAACTCAGCACTGTGATCGCAAGTGTAAACGGAAGCATCTTAACGACCCAGTCCGCATAGATAAATTCATGGCCGAGAAAGTTCTCAATGGATTCCAGCGCGACCAGATTCATTGAACCGCCCAACGGACTTGCCATACCGCCGTTGTTCGCACCCCAGGCGATTGCCAGCAGAATCAGCGATGAGGACTTGTGTTTGTCGATTTCACCGTATCCGATATACCGCAACATTGATACCGCGATTGGTGTAAGCACGGCTACAACTACCGCGTTCGGAAGAATCGATGACATTACTGTGGATATCAGCAACCATACGACCATCTGCTGACGCACGGAGGGACCGATCAGATTGAGTGCTCTCAGCGCAAGACGTTTGTCAAGCCCTGTCTTCTCCCATGATATTGTAATCATATTCGCGCCGAGTAGCAGTATTACCAGTTCGGCTGCATACTGTTTGATAATATCCGCCATCGGGCAGACAGAAAACAGCGCATTAACCGCTATCGGCAGGAAAGCTGTAACCGCGGGCGAGACAGGCATTGTGATCCACCAGGCAGACATCCATACGACGGTTGCCACGGCGATACGGCCTTTATCGGAGAACATGGTATCCGGCAGCAGAAAGCACAGCAGGAAAAGTACCGGACCGATAAGAACCCCGATCAGTTTTTTGTTCTTCATTGTTTTGCCTCCTTCATTTCTCTGAGCAAATTACGCTGGATTTTGCCGTTATATGTTCTTGGAATCTCGTTGATCGGTACGATATACTTCGGGGTCTGCTGGGCTTCAAGATGTTTCCGCATGAAAGCGGAGAAGGCGTATTCATCCCAGTTTTCGGGATCAGCGAGTACAATGTAAAGGCAAATGCTTTTGCCGATCAAATCCTCGTTGACGGCGACACAGGCACAGTCTTTGATTCCGGGATACTTATTGAGTATATCTTCTATTTCCACCGGAGAGACTTTGAATCCGCCGATATTGATAACATCATCCGCACGGCCGATCACATAATACCGGCCGTCATCCCCGCGGAATCCGAGATCCTTCGACATAACACGACCGTCGCGCATTACTCCGCGTGTCGCATCCGGACTTCTCCAGTATCCGGACATGTTCATAGGACCGCGAACCGCGATGAGGCCGGGATTGGCGCGGCTGCTTTCCGCCATGACATCTCCGTTCTCATCAAGAATTTCAATGACGGAGTTTTTGGTTGCATAGCCGATGCAGTCACTGAGTTCCCCATTTTCCAGATAATCGTAAGAACAAGCCCCCGGGAACTCTGTTGCACCGTATGTGTTCCAGAAATGCGTTTTCGGCATAAGTGCCATGAATTCCCTGCGCGTCGTGGGAGAAAGAGGTGCGGAGCTGACTTCCAGGGAGATGATCTGATCCCTGAATTCTGCGAGGTGTTTTGCCCCGATTTTCAGGATCAACGCCAAGGCGGAAGGTACAAGCATGATGTGCTCCGCGCCGGTTTTCTCCAACAGGCCGAAGAAAGCTGCGGGAGGGAAAACGCCGTTGCAGTAAACCACTGTACCGCCGGCAAAAAGAGTTGAGTATGTTCTTCTGAGCCCAAATGCGTGATTGACGGGCATCGGGATGAGATACCTGCTTTCACTGTTCAGACCGATTGCGTCCACAATGTTTTCCGATACAGCGGAAATGCTCTGATGACTGATTATGACACCTTTGGAATTACCTGTTGTACCTGTGGTGAACAGGATGTCCGCCATTCCATCCTCATCTGGTAGCTTATAGTCCGAGAAAGGCATTTTCGCTGCGGTCCAGAACGCGTCCATGGACACGCAGTTGAATCCCGGCGCTTCATATCCGATCACCAGTCCGGCATTAACCTGTTCACAGATTGACAAAAGTTTACTGTCTGTCAGTTCATTTTCCACCGGTACAAATACGCAGCCCGACAGATGACAGCCTATCGCGAGAGCAATATACTGCGCGGTATGTTCTGCCCGGACCACGATCATCGAAGTACTGTCAGTCATACTTTTCCTGAGATATCCCGCTGCACTGCAACCCATATCCCATAGGGCTTTATAAGTAACGGTTCCGGACAGCGTAATCACAGCCGCTTTTTCCGGTGTTTCCGTACTGTGACGCAGGATCTGTTCTTCCAATGTCACCATTTTCTGTGCCTCCAACAGCATATTTACCCTTGTACGGATATAAACATTTTGTAATATAGCATTCAATTTGTGTTATTGTCAAGCATAAATGTTGTAAAAAACTGACAAAGGAAAAAAGGCTGAATTCGCGTAATCCTTTTGCAATATGCGACGAGCCTTGTATTTAATTTGTTGCCTGTATTCGGCAAAGTGAAAAGGGAGGCTTCGGACGATTTTTACAGACCGTTTTGAAGCGCTCCCTGTTTGCATGCGTATAAAGCTGTTAGTCCTCTGTTAAGGTTTTGTATGAGGTTCAGTCTTCTGTCAGATATTCGGTCAGCACCCAGCAGTGGTAGCTGTCAATATCGATACAGCTCCATTTGCCGCTTGTTTCAAAGATCGCGACCGGTGTGCCGACGGGGTAATCCTTGAGAATGCGGGATGTGTTTTTCGCGCCCGCCCGGACATTGATCGTGTTTTTGGATCCGGATGTACGGCCGCGGAAGCTGATTTTGCCGCTTTTGTATTCCTTCGGACCGTTGTCAAAAAAGGTCAGCGATGAGGTGTACACAAATCCGCGCAGGCCGTTGTAATCCACCTTGGTCCAGGTTTTTCCGGTCGCGATAACGCGCATGACGGAAGTTGAAACGCAGCGGTCCATGATCAGGGATTTGCTGTTCTTTTTGGCGCGCAGTTTTGCGTAGCCGCCTTTGTTATTTTTGACAACGGCAAGAACCTTATCATCCGGTGCGGTTGTTTCCCAGCTGAGTTCAGAAGTGGGAACAATCTTTTTTTCACCGTCTACCCGAATCTGTGAAACGGCGATACCCAGACCGATGACATCCACGGGGTGCTCATCGCCGTTTTCATCAGTCCAGACGGTAGGGGTTGAGTAACCGTTAGCCTTCTGCGCCTTTGCCACACCCGCGGCCCATCTGGCGTCTCCGTCCTCCTGCTGATCGGATCCGGAAGGATTATCGCTTTCGTCATCCTCACCGATTACGGACTCTTTACCGTCTTCATCGGTTACCTTATCAGAAGCGGACTTTTCGTGATATTCCAGTTCAAGGTAATAATCCAGCCGCTCTTTGCTTTTTGTGAGCGCTTCAGGAACGGATACCTGTTTGCCGCTTTCCAGTGTGACTGTTCTTGTCGCGGAGCGGATCGCGGAGGATTCGATATAGCCGTAGCGAAGGTCATCGTCAATATCGAAAGGGGAACAGAGAATATGCGCCATGCCGCTCTTGGCGGCGGTAACGTCATCATCGCCGAGTTTGCGGAGGTATGTACCGGCATTCAGTGTGATCGTCGGGTTCAGTGTTTGTGTTTCCTTGTCCCATACATAAAGCGTTACGGAACGCGAGGTCTTGCTTTTACAGGTTTCGGAAAACCTGAGGTCAGTGATCGCGGACGCCGTTATTGAGAAGCCTGCCGCGAGAAAAACGGCCATGATGAGTGCCAGAATACGTTTACGCATGATGGATAGTGCCTCCGGGAGTCTGTATTTTGATTTTATCCCGTGAAAATGATATACGAAATGTACAAAAAAGTCAATAAATTTGTAACAATTAAGAAACAGTTGCGCTCGGACGGCAATTATGGATATAATAGCCTCATAATGATGAACGGAGGCGGCAAACGGTGACGTATTCGGTAATCATTCCATGCTACAATGAAGAAGCTGTTCTGGCGGAAACGCATAAACGCCTGACTGCCGTTATGTCCGGTATGGACGGCGATTATGAGCTGATATATGTGAATGACGGATCAAAGGACAGAACGCCGGAGATCCTGCGGGAATTGTATGCCGGGGACCCGGCGCATGTGCGCGCGGTTATGTTCGCGCATAACAGCGGACACCAGATTGCTGTTTCCGCCGGGCTGGATTACGCGACCGGAGATTCGGTTACGATTATCGATGCCGATCTGCAGGACCCGCCGGAACTGATTCCCGTGATGGCGGAACGCTGGAAGGCAGGCGCGCAGGTGATTTACGGTAAGCGCCGCAAACGTGACGGTGAGACCGCCTTCAAGAAGCTGACCGCGGAGATTTACTACAAGGTGATCAATCAGCTGACCGGCGGAATGATTCCGCGCGATACAGGCGATTTCCGTATGGTGGACAGAAAAGTGGCGGATGTGATCCGCTCCATGCCCGAACACGCGAGGTTTTTGCGCGGTATGTTCGCGTGGGCCGGCTTCCGGCAGGAAGCGGTGGAGTACGACCGGGATAAGCGCTTTGCCGGCGAGACGCACTACCCGCTGAAAAAGATGCTGAAACTGGCGGCGGACGGGATCTTCTCCTTTTCATTCAAACCGCTGAAGCTGGCAACCGCGCTTGGGGTTGTATATCTGGCCGCGGCTGTGATTCTGGCTCTGGTTTTCGTGATTATAGCCTGCTGCGGGACGGCCGCGGGACTGTGGTGGCTGGTGCCGGTTCTGCTGCTGACCGCTGGAACGCTGCATGTGTGCCTCGGCCTGACCGGCGAATATATCGCGCGCATTTATGACGAAACAAGACAGCGCCCGCTGTATGTCGCGGCGGATGTACTGGGCTTTGACGGAGAAGACGCATAATGGCTAAGACAAAGGTATGCTACGCGTGCACAACGTGCGGCTTTGAGGCGCCGCGTTGGGTCGGGCGCTGTCCTTCCTGCGGCGCGTGGAACACAATGGAGGAAACGGTAACCGGCGAAACGGAAAAAAGCGGCGGGAAAATCAACGCGCGGCAGCGGCCCGGCAGCGGCGCTTCGCCGATGCTGCTGAACGATGTGCCGGAGGATGTGACAATCCGCACACCTACCGGCATCAGCGAGCTGGACCGTGTATTGGGCGGCGGCATCGTAGAGGGCGGCTTGATGCTGATCGGCGGTGATCCGGGCATCGGGAAATCCACCCTGTTGCTGCAGGTATGCGCCAATCTGTGTAACAACGGAAAACGCGTGCTGTATGTTTCAGGCGAGGAATCCGCGAGACAGATCAAGCTGCGGGCGAACCGGCTGGGAATTGCGGCTCCCGGGCTGTATGTACTGGCGGAAACCGCGCTTGACGCGGTGGAAACACGGATTCTGGAACTGAGGCCGGACGCGGTGGTGATTGACTCGGTGCAGACGATGTACCGGCCGGAAATGGCATCCGCTCCGGGCAGCGTGAGCCAGGTGCGCGAGTGCACGAGCCTGATTATGCGTATCTGCAAGGAAAACGGCATCGCGACTTTTCTTGTCGGCCACGTGACCAAGGAAGGCTCCATCGCGGGGCCGCGGATGCTGGAACACATGGTGGATGTGGTGCTGTATTTCGAGGGTGACCGTCAGCAGGATTACCGGCTGTTGCGCGCTGTGAAGAACCGTTTCGGATCGGTGAACGAACTGGGCGTGTTCAGAATGACGACGCAGGGTATGCAGGTGGTGGAAAATCCGAGTGAGGAACTTCTGAGCCACCGCGCGAAAGGCGCGAGCGGGTCGGCGGTGTTCTGCGGGATGGAGGGTTCGCGCCCGCTGCTGTGCGATGTGCAGGCTCTGACGGCGCATACATATTACGGTACACCGCGGCGTACGGTGAACGGAGCGGACGGCGGGCGCGTGGCACTGTTGCTGGCGGTGCTGGAAAAGCGTGCCGGGTTGCGTGTATATGACCAGGATGTGTATATCAATGTTGCCGGCGGGCTGGAACTGAGCGAGCCGGCGGCGGATCTGGCGCTGTGTGTGGCGGCGGCAAGCTCGCTGAAGGATGTGAACGTAGGTACGGATATCGCGGTCATGGGCGAGGTCGGACTCGCGGGTGAGGTGCGGCCTGTTCCGCAGTGCGACCGCCGGATCGCGGAATGCGCGAGGCTGGGCTTTACTACGGTGATCGTGCCCAAGGAAAACGCCCGCAGGATCGCGAAGACCGGAGATGTCAGAATCATCGGAGTTGATACGGTTATGCAGGCGCTGAGTGTGCTGTTCTGAAAACAGAACCGGAAGGATGAGGGTTGGTATGAAAACAAAGCGGATGACGAGGCTTTTCCGGCTCCTGCTGATCGCGCTCGGCGCCGGTGCGGGTGTGGCGCTGGCGGTTGTGGTCAGGCGGATCTTCAGTTCGATTTTCCCGAATGTGGAAATGAAGGACTGGATGGTGTCCGCGTTTGACGCGGGTCTGGCGGTAATCGGCGGCGCTGTCGCGCTGGCTTTTTCCGACCGGGTTATGGCCTGGTGGAACGGACGGCAGAACGAAATTGAGAAACGGTTTGATAAAATGCCGATCAACCAGGTGATGCCATCCGTCATAGGTCTGATTCTGGGTCTGATTGTGGCTGCACTGCTGAGCGGAATGCTGCAGTTTATGGGTACCGGTATGTTTACCACAGCGCTTTCCGCGTTGCTTTATCTGGTTCTCGGTACGATCGGTTTCCGGATCGGCAGGAAGCGTTCACGTGATGTTGTCAGTATGATGACCGGTCTTTCCGGTGTGAAAAACCGCAAATCCGGAAAATCAGCCGCGCGCGCTGCCGCTCCCGGTAAACTGCTGGATACTTCGGCAATCATCGACGGACGTGTGCTGGCAATTGTGAAAGCCGGGTTTATCGAAGGCACGCTGACGGTGCCGCGGTTTGTGTCCGATGAGCTGCGTACGGTGGCGGATTCATCCGATCCCGTGAAGCGGGAGCGCGGACGCCGCGGAACGGAGATGCTGGGCGCGCTGCGAGAAGCATTACAGAACCGGCTTGTGATTGAGGATACCAATTATCCGGAAGTGACGGACGTGGATGTAAAGCTGCTGCGGCTGGCGCGGGATACCGGACGGGCTGTGGTGACATGCGACTATAATCTGGCACGCAGCGCGGCTGTGAATTCCGTGAACGTGATGAACATCAACGATCTGGCGAACGCCATGCGCTCAGCGGTGCTGCAGGGACAGGATATGAGGGTGTCCGTTGTGAAGGAGGGTCGCGGCGCCGGTCAGGGCGTGGCTTATACCGAGGACGGTACGATGATTGTGATTGAAGGCGGCCGGAAGCACCTCGGTGAAGATATTGAGATTACCGTGACCAGCGTGCTGCAGACCAGCGCCGGGCGGATGATTTTCGCGAAGATGAAAGATTAATAATACGCATAACAAAAGGGAGGGAACGCGCGTTCTCTCCCTTTGCCGTATACTGTGTTCAAAGTACGATATCGCCCGGACGGTATCCCTTCGGAAGCGGTTCCTCTTCGACAAAGGTGAAGTCCGGATCCTCCAGTACGGGCAGGAAAATTTCATACGGTACGGATTCCAGCTCGCGGCCGTAGCTGCTTTGCCCGAACCAGCCGCCTTCTTTTGCTCGCAGGTTCAGGTCCCGCGCGAATTTTGTACGGTTTGAACAGTCATGCACAACAACAGGCCACCGCTCCTCACCGGCCTGCCTCATCAGTGTGAGTGTCAGATCACGGGAGAAAACGGGGGATAGATAGCCCATGCGTGTGAAGTACATATTTTCGCCGGCATAGTTGCACAGGTTATTTTCGTTCAGGTGCAGTTCGGCACAGTTGATGAAGTCAATACCGGTATCAAGAATGGCCTGTTTCTTCCGCGCGAACTGAGCGTAGAACTCACGGGTCATCGGTGTTTCGATACCGACCTGAGAGATGTACTTTTTCGCGGTACGCATGCTTGCGATAACTTTGTCAGCGCAGTTTGACGCGCCGAGGTTGAAGCGGAGTTCATCCAGCCCGGCTTCGCCCAGCGCCTTCAGATTTTCTTCCGTCGCGTTCAGTCCGTTTGTATACATATGCTGATGGATGCCGGCTTCACGGAAACGGCGGATCAAGGGATAGTAGACCTCGATTTCCATGAAAGGCTCAAGATATACATAGGCGATGCCGGTCGGCTTTTTTTGTACCCGGAAAAGCAACGGTAGATCGCGTTCCGCGTATTTGGTACCGCCGATCTCCCACAGTCCCTCTCCGACGGGCGGGATCGCGTCCAGTACGCCGTAATCATAGCAGAACGGGCAACACGCGTTGCACTTGTTTGTTTTGCGTACGGCGGACAGCCCTGTGCCGAAAAGACAGCTCAGGCATCCCTTCGGAAAACGGTCGGCCGGCCCCACATACAGTGTGGACGCGTCCGCAAAATCCTCACGGCAGTTTCCGGGCATGGCTTTCAGCTCCGGAATGGCATTTATCAGCGCCTCGCGGCGGGCATCCACAGCATCCTCTATCTGGGAAAACACGGCCAGTGCCAGTTCCTGCTGACGGCAGCCCAGCGGCTGATCCTCATCCAGCTGCGCGAAGAAACGGAACCAGAGTAACGCGTCTTTTTTGGAAATCTTCATTATATAAGCCTCCGTCATCCGCGGATCATATAAGGTCCGGTAAAGGTACGGCGTCATTCTACCGAAAAGCGGGGCCGGATGCAAGCATGACGCGTTCCTTTTTGAATAAATGACAAAAAACAGACAGATTGAAATAAAAAAGTGATATAATTTATGTTGACATCGTAACAATTCTGTAATAGAATGACACTGTATCTTTATGTATCATATGATACATGAATCAAATGTGTAGGAGTGACCCGTCATGAAGCATATCCTGAACAGGCTGGTATCCCTGACACTGGCCCTGGCCATGCTGCTTTCACTGATTCCCGCCGGCGTGCTGAACGCGGCCGCGGAGGACAGTACCGCATACGGCAAGGCCACCGCGTCCGTTCGCGTACGCAAAAAAGCCAGTGAAAATTCGGATTACTGGTTCCTTATCCCTGCCGATTTCGTCGCGAGACTGATGGGTGAGGAGAAAGCTGACAAAGACGGGGACCATGCGTTCAAGTGGATCAAGGTGGAAACCCTGAACCCTAATTCCGAGAACCACAATACATATATCGGATGGGTGCACAGTGATTTCTTCCGTCCCCTGACCAAAGAGGAGGAAGCCGCCTATACCGCGGGCGGAAGCCGGTATGTTCTGCCGGGCAGCACCGTGACGCCCGCTACAGGCGATAACTATGTTGCCGGCTACGGAGCGACGGGTGCTATCACTTCCGGCGGAACGAACCTGCGTAAGGGACCGAGCACAAAAGAACCCAGGCTTGAGTCTCTCGAACGCAATACGGTTGTTGAACTGCTGACGATTCCCACGGCAATCGATGATAATCACTGGTACAAGGTTCAGTACAACGGGTATATCGGCTATATCCAGAGCCCGTTTATCCGTGTGATCTCCTACGGATCCGGCGTGACCGCGCAGCCCACGACTCCGGTGCCTTCCGATGTGACAACGCCCCCGCCCGCCACGGTTGAGCCGTCTGATTTCGGATATGTGCGGTTGCTGCTGTCCTCCTGCCATCTGCGTATCGCGCCCGACGGCGCTTATAACAGCGATTTTGACTGGGAGGATCAGTACGGCATTCTGCCCGCGTGCGGAAATCCTGTGAAAAAAGGCAAATACAGCTGGTATCCCGTGATGAAGGGCGGCAGAAAGTACTATGTGCGCGCGGACTGTGTGCAATATATCACTACTCCCGATCCGACCGTTCCTCCCACATCCGCCCCTACGGCCACAGAGACCGGTGAGATAACTCCCGTTGTGACAGCAACGCCTACACCCACGCCCATACCGACCAGTACGCCCGTTGGCTATGTAAGAACGGTTATGACCGGATGCAATCTGCGCAAGAAAGCGGCCTCGAATGCCGACAGAATCCTGCAGATCCCGATCTATGTAACGTTGCCCTACTATTCAAAGCCTGTACAGGATCCCAATTACAGGAAGAACCATTATACCTGGTATCCCGTGGAGTACAACGGCGAAAAAGGCTATCTGCGTAACGACGTGCTGGAAGTAATCGACCCTTATAAGCCGACGCCCACTCCCACACCGACAGGCAGCTATGAAACACCGACACCCACATATGGCCCCATCCCCACACCGACGGACGCCCCGCTGACATCTAGCTATGTAACGACCACGATGGGCGGTGTAAGGCTGCGTAAGGCCGCCTCCTCCGACGCGGATGTCCGCTTCAGCGGCGTTACGAAAAACACCGTGATGAAGTACACCCTCGCGCGCAAGGTGGGCAATCACATGTGGTATAATGTGACCTACCGTAACACCTCCTGCTGGGTGGTGGATACAGTTGTCCGCGTGTTGACGGCGGAAGAAGCGAAAAAGTACGAAGGCAAGGATGATCCGACATCCGCGCCGACATCAACCGGGTTAACGCCCAAGGGCTATGTGAAGACAACCGCGACCGACGTGAATCTGCGCAAAAAGGTAGCGGGCGCGATTCTCGGCCGGATCGAGGACCGCGGCACGGTGATGCCCTATCTCAGCGATCCTGTTGTGAAAAACGGCGTGACATGGTATTACGTGATGCACAGCCGGCTGGGACTTGGCTGGGTGCACGGTAATTATGTATCTGTGTGTGACGCGAAGGGTGATCCCGTTATTACCCCCGTGCCGACCAAGTCCGGCAAACAGGAAGCCGTATATGTAACTCTGAAGCTCGGCAGCACCGGCGATTCAGTGAAGAATCTTGTAACTGAACTTAAGAATCAGGGCTACTATACAGGAGAAATCACCAGCTCGTATACCAGCGCGGTGGAGAAGGCCGTAATTGAGTTCCAGCTGGCGAAAGGGCTGACTGTGGACGGAATCGCCGGTTCCTCGACACAGCACGCGCTGTTCGGTACCGTGCCGCCCGGAGAAGGCGATTACGATGACCTGACCATGACGCTGTATCCCGCCGAAAAGATTGACTGGTGGACCGGCGGCATCAGCACCCTGTGGGCCAAGGGCGCCAACTATAAGGTATATGACGTGAAGACCGGTATTGTATGGTGGGCACACCGCTGGAGCGGCTACTACCACCTGGACGCCGAGCCGCTGACCAAAGCGGATACCGCCCGCCTGTGCAGGATGTACGGCGTGAAAGACGCGGCTGAAATCGCCAAGAAGGACCTGTGGCAGCGCCGGCCGAGTCTGGTGACCATCGGCACAAGGACCTTCGCCTGCTCGCTGTACGGTGAACCGCATAATGAAGATGGCGACACGATCAAGGACAACGCCTTTGAAGGACAGCTGTGTATCCACTTCACCAACAGTAGGACGTCCGGAACGAAGGTTATTGACAGTAACCATCAGGCTGCTATAGAATACGCGTGGCTGAACGCTCCGAACGGACACAAATAATTTTTCCAGTACCCGGATCGGGCGGAATATTTCTTCCGCCCGGTTCGTTTATTCTGCGGAGGGATGGAAAATGAAACGAGCTGTTTTGATAATGACGGTACTCCTGCTGATGCTGCCGGTGTGCGGCCGCGCGGCGGAGGATGAATTCAGCGCTGACCTGTATTCACGGGGCCGGATGACAACAGAGCGGGATTATCTGCGTGTTGCATGCGACTTTCTGGAGGCGGAACGCGTCTCATTATCCGTAACAGGTCCGGACGGACTGGTATTTATGAAAAATTACGGTCCTTGCAGCGGTAAGTTCAGGTCGGACAGGATATTTTTGAACGCGGAAGGAGACGCGGCCGAGTATACCGTGACCGCTGAGGTTGACGGCGAAACGCTGAGCTTTACCGTTTGCCGGTTGCCCGTCTCCGGGGTACCGACGGAAGCCCGTACCGCGGGAACGATTCTGCCGGACGGCTCTGAAGTGTGTGTTCTGGATGAAGCGGGTACAGGGCGCGACCGGCAGATTGTACCTCTGGTAACGGCGGACGACCGCCGTGCCGGATATGTGACGCTGCGTCTTGAGGACGGCAGGCTTACGGTAACCGCTGATCTGGATATCGCGGGATCGGTACGCGGCGGTACTGTGTATGTGACGCGTGACGTGACGGAGTGCTGCTTCTTCGGAAGTGATCAGTATAAAGGTATGACCGGGGCCCCTGGACAGTCGATCCGCGTCGGCGGTACAGGCCCGATTTATGTATACGCGATTCTGAATGTGAAAACGGACTGATACGTAAAATTCACATCATCAGGATGCAAGTGAACGATCATTATATAAAAACAGACGATAATGATTGACAAATCCGACATGTCAGTAATATACTGAATATCGGATTTTGTCATATCTGGTTATTGATGATCGGAGGATACGCAAATGGAATCTTATCTGCTCGCGGATGTTCCGGAAGAGCTTTCATCATTGGCGGTTGAGGGCGTTCATAAGCCCGGCAGTCTGACGCAGGCAAGCGGCGCGTGGATTCATTCCGCGGGCAGCTTTGTGCTGGAATCCGGCACGTACGCGCTGAACCCCCATAACGAATGGGTCTGGCTCGCGGTTGAAAAAGGGAAAGTACTTGTGACCTGGGACGGAAACGATCTGACACTGGAAGCCGGCAGTACCTGTTTTCTGCCGGCCGGGGATGCCGCCTGCACGCTGACGACAGAAGAACACGCGCGCTGCCTCTGGATCGCGCTGGAAGGTCCGCTGAGTCCCATGGTGGTGCGCAAGATGGGCGCGCTGCTGCATATGCCCCTGCGTCAGGGCGCGCTACCGAGCCAGATTTATCTGGCTGAGCAGATTGTGCAGGTTATTGTAAGGCACAGCGGTACCAGCGACGCGACTTATCAGCTGCAGCATCTGATGTACGGCATGATCGCGTCCCATTGGGGTCAGCCTGTAGCCATGGACGCGATGCTGAGCCATGAGATCGCGAAGGTTGTTGATACGCTGCGTGCCAGCCAGTACAGGGAGAACCTGTCCCTTGCCGATATGGCCGCCATTTCGCGTATGCCGATGGAAACCTTCCGCAAGCGCTTTGTGGCTGAGGTCGGTATGCCGCCGCTGAGCTACGTGCTGCACTGCAAGATGGAACGCGCGAAGGAGCTGCTGCGCGAGCAGAACTGCTCTGTACGTGAAGTCGGTTGCGCCGTGGGCATGCAGGATCCGTATCATTTTTCAAAGCAGTTCAAACATATCGTCGGCATCAGCCCCAGTGCCTTTATGAAGCAGGCGCAGATGCCGAACGCGACCCTGCGCGGAAGCATGAAGAAATAAACGGAAGCATAGAAAACGGATCACCCTGTCCCGGATACGGGTGATCCGTTTTTTTGTACCCCGGAGTCAAACATGGGGAATACGGGCAGGCGGAATTGCCTGCTTGCGCCCGACCTGCTTCCGGAGCAGGCGGGAAACGGGTTTTTCAATCAAGTAAGTGATCAGCACCGCCAGTATCAATGACAGACCGAAACACAGCCATGTATATTCCGCCTGCCAGACCCTGTCGCCTGTTATATTCGGCGTATCGGACTCACTGAACGGGATTCGCATCCGACGCAGCTGTACAAACAGTGTCTGATGAACAAGATAATAGTTCATGCTGATTGCACTCAGGAACCGCATGACCGGATTGCCCAGCAGAAACCGCAGCGGAAGCAGGGCAAACGGGCAGGAGATTACCATTGCGCCGAAGCATACCGTGAACAGCGGCCTGTATTCCATCTGATGGCGCTGGATTGCCGTATATCCGTTTGAAGCGGCCTGTACGCGCAGAAGCCGGAGCAGACAGAATACTGCCGACAGGAAGATCACTGTGGCCAGAATACGCTTCAGCGTGCCGGAAGGACCGTTCAGCTTCGCTTTTTCCATTCTGACATACAGCATGGACAACAGAATACCGAGCACATAGACATCCAGGAAATCAATCAGTTGATTGACAACCATTGAATAATCCGTGAGGCTCCAGATACACCAGGCACGGAACCCGAGACACAGGATCAGCATCGTACCGAGTGTACGGACCGGATGTTTCATAACCGACTTCGCGATCCACGGGAACAGAATGTAGGCTTGTACTTCAACAGCCAGTGTCCACGGCGCCGCGCCGAGGGGAGTGGAAATATATGTGTCCGCCCAGAAATTGAAGGTGAAGGTAAAATGGGTTGCCAGATCTTTTACCATGAACTGCGGTGAAGTATACAGATGCCACGGCAGACACATGGCAAAGAAGAACAGCAGGATGATGAAATACCAGCTCGGCAGAATCCGGCACGCGCGGCGGCGGTAGAAATCCCGCGTGTCCGGTACCGTGCCCCCGTGCAGCATAACACGCGCGTAGGGCAGAAACAGCAGAAACGCGCTGAGCAGGACGGTACCGTCCACCCAGATATAGCCGCTGCGGAGCAGGTAATCAAGTGAATAGCTGCCGATATACGGTGTCAGCCAGCTTTGCTGCCAGAGATGATACCAGCTGACAATGAAGATCATGATAACCCGGATGCCATCAAGCTCAGGGATCCGGTCTGTGCTTTTTTTCATGTCAGACCTCGTCATCCTGAACGGCAAAGGTGTCGTTCTCCGGTTCTGCAGGAATATCACTGCTTTCGGAACGGACGAGATGCCGGGTAACGGATTTGCCGTTTTCATCCGTGAAGGACAGGGACATGGTTTTTTCCGTTACATTCCAGACATTGAGGGAGGTTGTATACGCACTGCCCTTTGTGTCGGAAGTCATCACCTTGTCATTGACGAAATTGAAATACAGTGTTCTGCCGTTCAGATAACAGACTCCGTCTTCCCGGAAGATATAAAGCGCTGTGCTTTCACTGTCTGTCCATGTGCCGAGCAGCAGATACGCGGGCCGGCGCAGGAATTCATCCGTACTTTTGTAACCGGGCACCGCGCGGAAATAGGGCAGAGCCTCATAAGGCTTTTTCGCGTTATAAAGCGATTTGCCGGCTTCATAGTTGGCTTTTTTGTACAGATCCGGCAGATCCGCGTAGGCCGCGGGAAGATCGGTCATGACGAGGTTGTCCATCAGCGCGGCGGCCGCGGCGTAGTCACCCTTTGACATGGACTGTTTCACAGCGGTATATACGGTATCATAGTAGTCATGCCAGATTGCTTTTGCCTTATCCGCGGCACCGCCAAAAGATCCGGCTTTTTCGTAGTAACCGGCAGCGGCCAGTGTCCGTCCGCCTTTTTCGGCCTCCCCGGCCAGCTGACAGTACAGCCTGCCTGAACGGTCGGCCGCGTCTGAGTAACCGCGAACAGTATCAAAAAGCTCGGCCGCTTCGATTGTTTTTCCGTCCTGTTCCAACGCGTCGGCCAGCGCGTAGTCGCAGGCTCTGACCTGTTCCGCCGCTTCGCCGTAGTTACCGAGTGATTCGAATATCACACGGGCTTCGTTTGCTTTTCCCTGTTCCAGCAGCTGTGTGCCGAGCAGGTAACGCGCGGCTTTCAGCTTTCCGGCACTTTCAGGATGATCACTCAGTGCCTCAAACGCGAGGATCGCTTCCTCAGCCTCGCCGGCGTCCAGCAGGAGACATGCCTGCCGGTATTTCGCGTCAAGAAGCTTTTTTTCGCTGTCCGAGTAATCACCGAGCAGTTCGTACAGCGTGGCGGCTTCCGCATACCCGCCCCGGCTGACCAGACTGCCGGCAAGACCGTAACGGGCTTTCGCCAGCAGGGCATCCGAATCCTTGTACCCGGGGATGGTTTCAAACAGGGATACAGCCGTTTCCCAGTCCTTTTTCTTCAGCGCGGCGGCTGCCGGTTTGTAGACCGTTTGCAGCTTCTTGTCCGCTGTGTCGGAATAATCATCCGGCAGGAGGGAAAACAGCTCGGACGCGCGCGCGTATTCCTGGTTTTTCAGCGCGTCTGACGCGAGTGTGTACGCACACAGACGATATTGCCCCGCGGCCTCCGGATAATCCGGAATTTTCGCGTAAAGCTCCATCGCCGTTTCAAGATCACCGGCAAGGAAAGCCTCATCGGCGGGGGCCATCAGACATTCGCAGGTACGCAGCGCGGCATCCTCATAATCCCCGGCGAGCCTGTAAGCGTCACCCGCGGCGATCAGGTCACCCGCTTCCTCCAGCTGCAGCGCCTTCAGATAGCTGCACCTTTGCAACTGTACAGCGCTGTCTCCGAAGTCCGGTATTGTGCGCAGCATTTCCGCGGCACTGTCATAGCCGGCGTCTTCAATGAGGATCAGCGCCTGCTCGTATACACAGCTGTCCGCGTTATCAGCGGCACCCGGATACGTGCCGAGAGAACGGTAAATGCTTTCTGCCTCAGCGTACGCATGGCTGTTCATCAGCTGCTCCGCCGTGAAAAACGCGCAGTCATTCAGCTTATCGGAGCTGTCTTTATAGTTGCCGAGCCGACTGAAGATCGCGGCCGCTCCATCGGCATTACCCTGCTGAAGCAACAGGCAGGCCCGGCGGTAGTCCGCCTCCTGTTCGAGTCCGGCCGCGTCCGCTTTGTCTGTCCGGGCACGGAATATATCAGCCGCGGCGGACAGAACCAGAGGATCATCTGAATTGAGGTTCTGCCTGGCCTGCTCATAACGGCAGTCAGCAAGCAGTTCACCGGAACGCAGGAAGGGATCGACGGCTTCAAGTTCTTCCACGGCCGCGTCCCAGCAGCCGGCGGATATGGCGCGCACGGCACTCAGGTAGCGCAGTGCCGGCTGACCGAAGAACATAAAGGCGCCTGTGAGCAGAATGCCGGCCAGCAGCAGCGCGAACAGCGTACGGGTGCGGCGGTGCCGGGTTTTCATGATATTATATTCCTGCTCGCGGATTTGCTGTATGCGCGCGTTATCTTCCCTTACCGCGCGCGTGTGCAGGTCAAGCCGGTGCTCCTTCTGGGCGTACAGCTTTTCCACTGCCTCACGGTTGAAACGGGTGAAAATTTCAGCTTTTCCGCGGTGACAGCGAACACAGACCGGCGAGGAATCAGGATTGGGCCGGCCACATACGCAAAGCCAGAGACCGTTATCTTCCGCGGGAAAGCCGACGGCGTTATTGCCTGCGATATAATGAAGCTTTTCAAGCGCGCGGCAGTTCGGCAACGCGTTTGATACATATTCGACAGGGCGGTTGTTTCCGCGGCGCCAGACATCATTGTCATCAAACCAGACTTTTTCGATGATGACTTCGGTATGATAAATGCCGTCGATATATTCGCATGGCACGGACATCGTAAAGGAACTGCCGACTCGTCCGCGCAGACTGTGACCGCGATGAACAACGCGGTCCAGTTCACGGCCGTCATTTCCGGTCCTTATGAGTGTGACTTCCGCGGAATTTACGGACCGGTCACTCAGATTGTACAGTGTGATGTCCGCCGCGGCATATTCCTCCGTGGGCTTGTCACACCGCCAGACTTCGACAGGACAGGTCAGATCAATCTTCAAGATGTGATCACTCCTTTCGGGGAATAATCCGGTTATTCGCTGAGCGTATGGACCGTAATCTCGCTCAGAAGCATGGTTTCACCGCTGTAGTTCAGCAGCATCTGCACTTTGCGGCCGTCTCCGGTTACCACATCATAGCGCAGTTCGGCTGAACCGTTATCATGGAAGACGGAGAAACCGCTTCCGTTTTCATCTTCGTAAAGAACTTCGGTCATGCTGTCCGCGTCAAATTCGCCGTCTCCGTTGCGGAAACGGTTGTAGTCGGAAGCGTAACTGTCGCCGATACGCACATAGCGAGGTCCTTCAAACGTGTCACCTGTAATGCTGAACATGACCAGTTCACCGTTCTTACGGTCTTTGTCCGCATGGAAAATCGCGTACCAGCCATCTCCGTCAATTCTGTGAAGCCAGGTTTCGTCGCCGTTTGAAATCCACATATCCTCCAGCATTTCGGGCAGATCATTCTCGGCGGCAGAAAGGTAGTTGAATCCCGCGAAAGACAGGTCGTTCACGTTCATCTTTTCCAGTTCACTGCCGTTATAGCTGACTTTGGCCATGCGGTAGGTTGTGTCGGCATAATCCTCATTCATATCGGAAAACAATGAACGTACTTCCTCGTAGGAAAGGCCGGAGGTGAGATTGAAGACGCGGATCGCGCCGATCATATCCTCGCTGACGGTATACATAATGCCGCAGTCATCATAGCCGGCACCGGAAATCGCGTATACCTCATAGCAGATTGTTTCCGCCTGCTGCCCGTCCCGGTATACATAGCCGAACCGGATGCCTTCATTGGGCGAGCCTTCAAGATAAAGCACAGAACCCGTGTAACTGCCCGGCAGCGATTCATCCCTGCAGGGATATGCCGAAAGCACTTCATTCAAGGTGCTGTAGGGCGATGTGCCGCGGATCAATTCCTCATTTTCCGCGGTGAATAAAATGGAATTGACCTTTGTACCGTCCGTCAGTTCGGGTTTATCGGCATAGATCGTGGCAAAATCGTATACCAGCGCGTAGCCTTCTTCGGTTTCTTCAGCTTCGTGCAGCATCTGCGAGGCGGCGGCCCGTTCCAGCAGGGAATCAAACAGGCCGGTAATTTCGTCATAAGTGAGAGCCGCAGGCTTATCCGCCAGAACAGGCAACGCGGCAAGCAGCAGAGCCGCCGTAATCATCAGGGCCAGAAAACGCTTGAACATGAAAGATCGACTCCTTTCGGTTCGTGAGAACGATCCGGCATCGCCGGAAAAGTGAACACACCTATACAACGTACAATATACCATAAATGATGCATCAAGGCAAACAAAAGCGCCTGCCGTACAGGCAGGCGCGATGAGAACGGGAGAATCAGAAATCGCAGTTCATGGGCGTGCGGAAGTAGGGAATGACATCGCGGATGTTATCCACGCCGGTAAGGTAGATCAGCAGGCGCTCGAAGCCCATCCCGAAGCCGGAATGCGTGCAGCCGCCGAAACGGCGCAGGTTCACGTACCAGTACATATCCTCTTTGGAGATATGCAGCTCGTCCATCCTGGCGGTAAGCAGGTCGTAGCGCGTTTCACGCTGGCTGCCGCCCATCAGCTCACCGGCGCCGGGCACCAGCAGGTCTACCGCGGAAACGGTTTTCCCGTCATCGTTCTGATACATATAGAAGGCTTTGATATCCTTGGGCCAGTCATATACGAACACCGGAGAATGGAAGTACTCCTCGGTCAGGTACTTCTCGTGCTCCTTCGCGGTATCCTCGCCGTATTTCGGCTCAAACTGGAATTCAGTGCCGTTTTCCATCGCTTTGCGCAGGATGGTGATGGCTTCTTCATGCGTGACACGGGCGCACTTGCTGTTGGCAAGACCGGTCAGCTTTTCAATCAGACCGCCGCCGGTAAACCCGTCGAGGAACTTCAGCTCATCGGCGCATTTTTCCAGCACGGTGCTGACAATGTATTTCAGGAAATCCTCTTCGATATCCATCAGCTGCTGCAGGTCGCAGAAAGCGATTTCAGGCTCGATCATCCAGAATTCGGCCGCGTGCGTTTTGGTATTGCTGTTTTCAGCGCGGAATGTGGGCCCGAAGGTGTAGATCTTACCGAAGGCCATGGCAAAGGTTTCACCCTCCAGCTGACCGGTTACGGCCAGAGAGGCGGGTTTGCCGAAGAAGTCCTGTGACGGATCCTGCGCGCGCTTGTCCGCGGGCAGGGTGGTGACGGTAAAGGTGTTGCCGGCGCCTTCGGCGTCATTGGCGGTAATCAGCGGAGTATGCACGTACAGGTATCCGCGATCCTGGAAATACGTATGGATTGCCATGGCGGCCACACTGCGGACACGGAACACGGCCTGGAACAGACGTGTACGGGGACGCAGATACGCGATTTCGCGCAGATATTCGATAGAGTGACGCTTGGGCTGCAGCGGATAATCCTCGGGGCAGTCACCTTCCAGTGTGATTGCCGTGGCCTGAATTTCGGGTGTTTCCGGATCTTTGTAGCTGGGCACGACCTTGCCGGTTACCGTAATGGCGGAACCGACACGCAGTGCCTGTATATTTTCAAAATCGGGGATGGTGTTGTCATACACGACCTGGGGATTTCGGAAGCACATACCGTCGAAGAAGTCGATGAAGCCCATGTTCTTCTGCTTCCGGTGGTTGCGGATCCAGCCCTGCAGCGTGACTTCGGTTCCCTGCAGCGCGGTCAGGTTTTCCTTCAAGGTTCTGGTCGTGATCACTTCCATAGTGATATCCCCTCCGTTTCAGTGGAATTACGGGTTATCATATCACAGAAACCAAACGCGTGCAAGCGTTTCCGTGCCGCGCGCGGCATGCGGGAGCGGATATATATCTCCGGCAGGTCGTATTTGTATATGCGGGGTATTCCGTGGTATGATATATGTATTCGGAAAATATGATCAGTGCCGGCTGCGCCGGCACGGAAAGAAGAAAATATGAATTCAGAACGGATCAGAAAAATTACGGAAATGATGAAGGAAAACGGCGCGGACTGCCTGCTGGTTTCGGATTCCGCGGTGATAAGGTACATCTGCGGTTCCTCACCGGAAAGCGGCGAGAGGCTGATCGCCCTGCTGATCCGGCAGGACGGGGATGCTCTGCTGATGCTCAATGCCCTGTTTTCCGGGCAACAGCCGGATGTGAAAACGGTGTATTATAACGATACGGATGACGCGGTGGCGCTGCTTTCCGGATATCTCGGGCAGTGCGGTGTGCTCGCGGTGGATAAAAACTGGCCGGCCCGCTTCCTGTTGCGTCTGCAGGAACTGAAGCCGGACATGAAGTATCGCAACTCTTCCGCGGTAATAGACCGTGTCCGGCAGATCAAGGACCCGGATGAGCAGCGGAAGATGATCGCGTCCTCTCAACTGAATGACCGTGTGATGACCGCCTTTATTCCCATGATCAGGGCCGGGCAGACCGAAACGGAACTGGCGGCCACCGTGCGCCGCCTGTATAAAGAGGCCGGTGCCGACGGTGTTTCTTTCGATCCCATTTGTTCCTTTGCCGGAAACGCGGCGGACCCGCATCACGGCCCGGATGATACCGCCGGCAGGCCCGGGGATTGTCTGGTGATTGATATCGGCTGTATGAAGGACGGTTATGCCTCCGATATGACCCGTACCGTGTTTCTTGGGGAAGCGAGCCCCAGACAGAGGGAAATCTACGAAATTGTGAAGGAAGCCAACCGGCGGGGCGTGGCGGCCGCCCGCCCCGGCAACCGCATGTGCGATGTGGACCGGGCTGCCCGGGATTACATTGAAAGCAAGGGCTTCGGTGCTTATTTCACCCACCGTACCGGCCATTCCATCGGCATGGAGGATCATGAGTGGGGTGATGTTTCATCTATGAATACCGATGTGATCAGACCCGGTCAGTGCTTCTCCGTTGAACCCGGCATTTATCTGAAGGATGAGAATATCGGCGTTCGGGTGGAGGACCTTGTGCTGATTACGGAGGACGGCTGTCGGGTGCTGAATGAAGTAAGCCGGGACCTGACTGTGATCCCCTGCTGAATCTTTACGCTGTTACATTATGATGAAATGAAGGAATCCGGATATGCCACAAATCGCGGATGAACTGTATTCACTCTGTGCAAAAAAAGCCAGGCATGTCATCTGGGTGTTTTCCGATTTGCAGCAACGGCTGTATTCCAACGCCGAAAAGTGCCTGAATATCTGCATGGAGGATTACGCGCTGCTGAAGAATCCGGCACAGATGATCTGGTATCTCGGTGATTCCACCGAATCAAGCAATCTGCCGGAGCTGATCCGAATGACGGATTTGCAGGAAAGAGCCTTTTCCTCCCTGAATATCCCCCTTTGCTATGCTACCGGCAACCATGATTACGATTACGCGGAATATTGTTTCCGGAACGGTCAGACCGGTTTTTGTATGCCTTTTTATGATATGGTACGATCCCATTCCGGCTGGCATACAACGGAAAACTGTGAGGATACCTGGTTCCGTGTTGATGTGGGCAATTACGCCGTCTATTTTTTCTGTGATCATATAGCCCGGGACAACAGCTGGTGTTCCACACACAACGGCATGCGTTTCGGAGGAGAAAGGTATCCCTACACGGACGGATATTTCGCTTCCGTACGGCGGAATATGGAGCAGTGCGGAAAACCGAATATCATCACAGCGGCTCACTGCGCTTTCCCCGGCGGAAACCGGGACACCTATCTTCTGAGCAAGCTGCAACCCCTGCCGCTGAATGTGCGGCTGCACCTTTACGGACACTCCCATATCGGAGATTACGTGTGGGGCGGGAACCGGGTGTTTTCCCAGATTCAGTGGGTGGACTGGCAGGATATTCCTCAGGTGGATGTTTCATCTTTCGAGGATATCCGCGGTTCTTTTTGCCGCAGTGTGATTCTTCACATTTATGAGGACGATTCTCTGGGCCTCTTTTTCCGCAATCATAATGACCATTGTTTCACCCAGGCGTATTTTCCAAAGACAACCTGCGCGGAGGCTCCGGGCGATTTCGAACGCCGGGCGGAACTGAGCGCTTCCGGATGGGGAAGGGTCAACCGTGTCACGGATAACTGAAATCACCGGAGCGGCTGCACAGATGAAGACAGAAAAAGACCGTTCCGTGCAACGCGACGGAACGGCATGAATAAGCTTGATTTTCCTGTACGGTCAGGCATCCCTGACGCACCATCCGGACAGGGTGCTGAAAATCTTTTGTTTGTTTTTTCTCAGATATTGAGAAACAAAATGAATGAATAACGCGGTAACAGATGCCAGAATGATGAACCACAGCAACTGGACGGTATAGCCGGCGTTTTTCATTTTTGCCGCGATATACAGGCTCCAGCAACGATGCCCGAGATACACGGACAGACTGAATTTTCCGAGCCAGCTGAACAGCCTGTTGTTGAACAGAACGCTGAAAACGCCGGTTTGTGAAAACGAAAGAAGAACCGCTGTTATCAGGATAATCACACAGTATGTATCTGTCTTTCCTGTATCGAACGTTCCCTGCAGACATCTGAAATAAAACGCGTAGCACAGAAACTCAATAACGGAGAAAATACATCTGACACCGACACGGAACCGGATCTTTGACAGTGCCGTAACCAACGGATACAGCATAATGCCGAAGCAGATCTCCATCAGTCCGCGCAGTGTTCCTTTCAGCACGGTATTTCCTACGGCTTCCATGGGTGTACGCAAATCCGTACCTGTCATTTCAAAAAAACCCAGAAGGAAGAATCCGGTGAGGGGCGCGATGACATAACAGAACAGATCAAACCGTTTCCTCAGCAACGGGTAGATCAGCAACATGATTATGAGCATGGCTGAGATATACCATGTGGGACCGTTAGCGGACCATAAATCAAATCCGAACATCTTGAGGTTCAGAAATTCAACGAAGCCTGCCAGAATATGTTTTTCGAATGTTGCGGGTGAAACAGCTGATATCAGATGCCGTACCGTAAACCCGATCACAAAAGCGATGATGATCTGCGGGCATATTGAGAAAAATTTTTTCCGGACATATGAGAATGATTCCGAACCCAGTCTTTCGCACGGTTGATCCATGATTTTTGCAACGTGTTTTGCCATCAGATAACCGGATACCAGAAAAAAGAACTCGACACATAAACCCGCTTTCGGGAATAAACGCGCGTCACCGACACTTGTACCAAAGTGCATCAGTGCGATACATACGGAAAACACAAAACGCAGCAGATCAATTTTCCCGTTTCTTCTGTTACTGAGACCGGCAACGGTCTCTTTTGGTTTTTCAAAGTTGTTCATAGCAATTACTCCCGGTTGTACTGTGATTGCCGGATCTGACTGACAGTCCAGCGAAGACCGTCTTTACAAGGAACTTCCGATTTCCAACCAAGGCTGTAAAGCTTCGCGGCGTCAAGGCATACGTTCTGGAAGGTTGACGCGCCCTTTGACTCCAGCCGGTCCGGAAGATCAAAGACAACCGATTTTCCGCCGATTCCGGCCAGAAGACCGGCAAGATCCTTCAGGGATAACGCCTGATTGTTGTCGGCAACATTATACGCGTTCCCGGACACACCCGAGGCCATTACCGTCAGAAGCGCGGTAACCGCGTCGAAGATGTAAAGATAGGAGAAGGTTTGCTGTCCGCTGCTCTTGAGTACGATATCCTCGGCGGCGACGGCTTTCATGATAAACTGTGAGATTGCTTTACTGTCTGTTGTCTGCATAGTCGGACCGTAGATCCGGCAAAGACGCGCTGTAACAAAATCCACGCCTTTTGCTTCGCGATAAGCGTTACACAGTGCTTCACTCGCACGCTTGCCTTCGATATAGCCTGCCCGCAATGTGTTGCAGTCGATATATCCGCAGTCGGTTTCTTCAATGAAGGGTTTACCGCTTCTGTTGTCTCCGTATACATCACCGGAGGAAACAAAAACGAAACGGCATCCGGGCAGATCCGAGATCATGTTCAGCAAATGATATGTACCCAGAATATTCGACATTTCCGTACCGATCGGATCGCTCGCGTAAAGACGGGGGTGTGTATTGCTGGCCATATGAACCACGTAATCAGGCTGCTCATCAAGCGTGAAAGGAATCTGAACATCCTGCTTGAGAAAACGAACCGCCTCCAGACCGGTAACATCCGCGAAACGGCGGCGGAATTTTTCCGGATCCCTGCCGACAGCAAGAATCCTGATGCCGGCGTTGAAGAGTTCATTGCGCTTCAGCAGAATCCGGATCATGTATTTTCCGACCAGACCGGTCGCACCGGTGATCAGAACGGTTTTGCCGTCAAGCCTTGTCCAGTCCAGACGGTAACGCGCGCCCAGTTCAATCTCATTGGAAAAGTCAAATGCGGACATGATTTACGCCTCACTTTCGGCCAGCCATTTGTCACAATACTGCCTGGCCTTTTTCAGATCATCGCGCCAGCCGGTATTTCCCGTGTACCAGTATTCCATCGTAAACCTTCGTGCTCCGAGCGCGTATGCTTTCTTCGCGATCGGTTCAAAGTTCACCCACCCGTCACCGTAGAACAGCCCGCCGTACCGGACGGGAGTAACTTCCTTGAAGTGGAAGGCAGCCAGACGGTTGGCGGCGAAATCCAGATCCTTCAGAATCGCGGGCATATTATTCGCGTGCGCGTTTGTGATGTTGCCCGAATCCAGATACAGCTGAAGATACGGTGAATTGATCAGATCCGTTGTTTTACGGCTCTTTTCCGCTGTATCCATATAATCGTTTTCCATGTTTTCAAGCGCAATCATGACACCGCGGGATGACGCGAAGGATACGGCACTTTGGAGATTGTCCATAAACCGTTCATGTGTTGCTTCCGAGCGCGGATCGAATTTCGGCATATCAGCCCCCGGAATCTGGATCAGCCTGATGCCGAGATCTTCGGCAAACTCAACCGTATGCCTGAAAATGTCCATGCCCCTGGAAGATATGCTGTTATCCGGGTGACCGAGTGTGTAAGTGCCAAGCGCACTCAGACCGAGCGAACGAACAGGCAGTCCGCTTTCCGAAACGGCATGCTTAACCGTTTCATTAAAGTGCGGATCATATACCCGACTGATTCTTTGCTCTGTCCGGTCAATATTGATTTCGAAAAAATCAAACCCGGCATTCCTTGCCTCAGTCAGCATTTCGGTGATTGAAATTTCTTCCGGGAATGCTTTTTCATAAACACCTGTCAGATAGTTTTTCATTTTACTTCAGCCATGACGGTCTGCTGGAATCCAGCAGAGCACGGAATATATCAAGATCATCGGGTGTTGTCAGCTTCAGGTTCTTTTCGGATCCCTGTGAAAAGTAAAGTTTATAGCCCATGTCGGCAAACATGGAAGCTGAAGCAACCGCGTTGGTGATGCCTTTATTGAGTGCTTCCCTGTGAACATCCGCCAGCTGACCGAGCCTGAATGTCTGCGGGGTTTGTGTACGCTTCAGTGTCGCGCGATCGATGCTGCAGGTTGAGGTCTTGCCGTCTTCTGTCATCAGCATCGCTTCGTTACACGGTATGGACGCGATCGCGTTTCCGAATGTATGAGCGGTTACAATACAGTCGGAAATGATTTCCGTGGACAGCATCGGTCTGATCGCGTCATGAATCAGTACGAGGTCATCACGATCGTGATCCCTCTCAATGGCGAATACGCCGTTACGGATTGACCCCTGTCCGTTTTCACCGCCCGGTACAATTTCCTTCAGCTTGGTGATTTCAAACTGCTTGGCGTACGCACGAAGAATATCATGCCATCCGTCAACGCACACCACATAGATTTCGTCAATGTCCGGGTGATGCTGGAATGCCTGCATGGTGTAGACAATTACCGGCTTATCCTCAACATTGATAAACTGCTTCGGGATGCTCTGGTGCATTCTTGCGCCGATGCCGCCCGCGATGATCAGTGCGATATTCATTGCTTTGTTTCCTCCTTCTGCTGTGTGCGGTCTACCCAATAGGCAGTATTCGGATGATGCCCGACGCGTTTCCTGACGGGCGGGAGTTCCATATAATCCCTGTAAATGTTTGTCAGATACTCTTCATATCCGCCGAAAACCATGTATTCCTTTCCTTCGAATTCCAGCGTGGTATAGGTATCAAAACCGCTTCTGTGAAGCATTTCACGCTTCCCGTAGGCGGAAGTGAAGTTGCCGACATATTCAGAGGAATCCCACGGATACTTCTGCATCAGCTTTTCAATCTTTTTATTCCAGTATTCGGCGGTTGTCAGCTTGTTGATGACTTTCTTGGCGAACAGTACAAGCGGCCCCTTATTGGCGTAAGACTTGCTCTTGTTTGAATGAATTGTGGCTCTTCTGCAACGGAAGAGAATCCGCATACGGAGCATGTGTATATCACGTGCCAGCTTGCTCTTCGGAAGACCGTCCACCACACAGACATCCACAAAAAGCCCTTTCCCGAAGCTCAGGGTGTTCGGTGATTTGGTAATGATGGTATCCGTATCAATCAGCCGGCCGAACACATACGGGTAGCCGGGCTCTTTGACACGGTCGACATAAACATAACGCCCGCCGTCCGGGAAAGCGTCACGGAGCTTTTCAAACTCGGGTCGGGACAGAAATACATCGACATCGTCATCCCACGGAATCAGACCTTTGTGCCTGACCGCGCCGAGAAGGGTACCGCCTGTCAGTGAGTACTTGATGTCATTCTCACGGCAGACTTTATCGAAGTAGTCCAGCAGGGCAAGATTGATGTACTTTTCTTCGGCCGCGGTGACCTTTGTTCCGGGTACTTTTCCGTCAACCTTTTCAATAAAGTTGTTTCTTGTTGCTCTGGCATTGTACAGCGCTGCATATTCCGCGGGGTCCATCGGCTGTATGCCACCCTGTGTATCAAGCTCCATCTGCCATGCCTGCCCGGCAATTGCGTTCAGCTGCTTTATCTTGGCGACTGCAGCGGTTGCATCCGTATCCCAGACGCAAACGCCGAAATTCCTGATCAGCAAAGCACCGGGATTACCGGTGTCACATTTTGAAACGGCTTCAAGGACCGCGTCTGTCAGTGCTTTTTCATAACCGGAGCCGTCTTTCAGTGCAAGCGGCTTTGTACACCGGACCGGCCCCGGAAAGTTTTCCGCGTGATAACGCGTATATACGGGGATCTCCTTTCCGGTAGCTACAAAATTAACGGCCGCCGGCACATGACACGTAACGATTGCGTCAAATTGCGGTATTGCCTTGTGGAGCGCCGCGTGCAGCCTGAAATCGGGCAGCGTGAATTTCGAGAGTGTTTCATTGAGGTTTTTCGGCAGGACAGCGAAAAGTGTATCCGCTGTCTGATTGTTTGCCGCGACATTCGGCAACGGGAAAACGATCGCTCCCGTATCCGGGTCTTTTTGCGTAAGAATGGCGCGCGTTGTATTTGCGGCGCTGATCTTACAGACGGCTTTTCCGGCCTCAACAATGGAAGATTTGATCAGATCAATCATTCGGCAAGTCCTCCTGCATCATAAACTGATAGGCATAATGTTTTTCTTTCTTAAATGTGTCCGGGGTGGTCTGCCAGTCTCCGTAACCGCGTTCAAAGTATTTTTCTATCATCAACGGAACAGGCAGTTCCATTCCTTCGAAAATTTCATTCCGGTATGAGCAGTATTCCTCCCGAAGCCACATTTCCCGGAAAAAACAATACCGGCCTGACGGAGTGGTAATATACCGTGTCGTCGGGTCATGACACATGGAATGGATTCTGTCAGTACGGCGGGCCCAACTGTCAGTATTTCCTAAGGGGGCAAGGAGCACACCCACGGCGATCTTCAGAAGAATCTTCAGACGCAGAGCGTTATGATCCGGTACCGAACTGAGCAACCGGGAACGGTCCCTGCAAAACTTCCTGCATGAGAGTGCCAGCCCGGCGGCCAGACTCAGTATGCCGTGAAGGGTTCTTCGCACAGGATCGTTGTAAGTGTTTTCCACAATGAACAGATCCACCGGTACGCCGCATTCCTCGCAGCAAAAATCATCACGCGTTTTATATACGGTTCCGCGCTTTCTGATCTTCGCCAGGGATAACGGATATCCGGCTGTTATTCCCGGTTGCTGCAGAACGTATTTTTCCCCGCATTCGTCTGTAAACAGTTGCGCAAACCGTTCATAATCGGCTCTGGGCATACAGATATCAATATCGTCATCCCAAGGGATCATTCCGTGCTCCCGGACCGCGCCCAAAGCCGATCCGCCGCACAGCGCGAAGGAGATACCGTGACTGCTGCAAAAACTGGCGATGTCTTTCAGCATTCCGACGAGGCATTGCCGCAGAGAGGCTATCTGCCGGTCATCGAGCTCCTGCGCTCCGGCGGGAACCTGCCGCTTCATCGCGTTGAATGTTCTTAACATTTTGCCTCCATGCCGTGCAGTTTCCGCAAATCTGTATAAGTAAACAATTTATTATATCCTTTGCCGGCACTGCTGTCAATTTGAATGCTTTCGAACGGTCAGGAAGGAATAGAAAACTGCCTTATATTTTCCGGTTTATCAGTATGTGAATTGAGATATCCGTGCGGTGTTCAGCCTCCGGACAGTAAATTGATGTCCGGACAGAGATGAATCCGGTCTTGACAGGGGAAAGCATTAACGTTAAAATATTATGTCCGGCTGTGGCATATTATGCCTGCGAGCTGTTTTTGATAGAGGTTCTCCTGTTTATTTGCCATTGGAAGCGATGCTTCCTTTTCAATATCATTTAGCATATCGGGTCTATGGACGGTACGTTTTTTAATATTGATATTGGTTTGACCGGGACAAGCCTGTCTGAAGCAGCGTACAGCCGTGCGGAACACTGTGTTTCGCGCGGCTTTGTTGTACCGGGCCACCGAAGATGAAACAGAAACTGACTGAAAGGGAGGGAAAACATGAGTCCGATTGTCTGTATTGCGATTGCCGTGGCGACTGCCGTGATCGGCGCGCTGATCGGCTATACATATCGCAAGGGTTACATGGAAAAGAAGATTGACCGTACTGAGGAAACCGCGAAACGCCTGTATGACGATGCCGTGAAAAAGGCTGAGGATTACAAAAAGGAAAAGGTGCTGGAAGCCAAGGAAGAGATTCTGAAGGCCAAGGCGGAAAATGACCGTGAGAAAGCCGAAAACGACCGTGAACTGCGTGAGCGCCGGAATGAAGTGCAGCGTACAGAACGCCGTCTGAGCCAGCGCGAGGAAACGCTGGAAAAGAAAGCGGATAATCTGGAAGCCCGCGAAGAAGGGCTGAATAAGAAGAACGAGGAACTGCAGAAGCTTCGTGAAGAAGCTGAGCAATACCGTGACAAGCAGCATACCGAACTGGAACGCATTGCCGGCCTGACGGCCGATGAGGCGAAGCAGATTATCGTTGAACGCGTTCAGAAAGAAGCTTTCCATGATGCCGCTGCGATGGTCCGCGATATCGAACAGCAAGCCAAGGAGGACGGCGAGAAGAAAGCGCGCAACATTATCGCCCTGGCGATTCAGAAGTGCGCTGCCGATCATGTGGCAGAGTCCACCGTGAGCGTGATCTCGCTGCCCAATGATGATATGAAAGGCCGTATTATCGGCCGTGAAGGCCGCAATATCCGTGCGCTTGAAACAGCAACGGGCGTGGATCTGATCATTGATGACACACCTGAAGCGGTGATTGTTTCCGCGTTTGACCCCGTACGCCGCGAAATTGCCCGTGTAGCCGTGGAAAAGCTGATTATGGACGGTCGCATTCATCCCGCACGTATTGAGGAAACCGTTGAGAAGGCCAAAAAGGAAGTTGAGAACCAGATCCGTGAAGCCGGCGAAAACGCTGTGTTTGAAACCAATCAGCACGGTATTCACCACGAACTGGTCAAGTTGCTGGGCCGCCTGAAATACCGCACCAGCTACGGCCAGAATGTACTCAAGCATTCCATCGAGGTCAGCCATCTGGCGGGTCTTATGGCCGCGGAACTGGGCGCGGATGTCCAGCTCGCGAAGCGTGCCGGCCTGCTGCATGATATCGGTAAGGCCGTAGACCATGAAGCCGAGGGTACGCATGTATCGCTGGGCGGAGAACTGGCCCGCAAGTATCACGAGAACAACGATGTTGTACACTGCATTCTGGCGCATCATAACGATGTGGAACCCCAGACGGTTGAAGCCGTGCTGGTGCAGGCCGCGGACGCGATTTCCGCCGCCCGTCCCGGCGCGCGTCGCGAGAGTCTGGAAAACTATATCAAGCGCCTTGAAAAGCTTGAGGAAATCGCGAACAGCTTCGACGGCGTTGAAAAGTGCTATGCTATTCAGAGCGGCCGCGAGGTTCGCATCATGGTGAAACCCGAAGATGTTACGGACGAGGGTACCAAAGTGCTTGCGAAGGAAATCGCCAAACGTATTGAAGAACAGATGGAGTACCCGGGCCAGATCCGCGTGAACGTGATCCGCGAGACCCGGAGCACCGAGTTCGCGAAATAAGCGAACCGGATGAAGGCAGGACGCCGCGGCGCGGCGTCTTGTCTTTTTTACCTGTTCCGTGATAATATATAGCGGTACGGGAAAGGAGCATGAGACAAATGAAGCGATATCTGACAGCACTTTTCTTGTGTCTTGTGCTGCTGACGGCCGGCGGTCCGGCGCTTACGGAAAGCATTTGTACTGAACATGAACCCGCTGATTATCCGGTGGAATTTCCTACCTGCACAGAATATGGATATGTCGGCGGTACTTACTGCCGGATCTGCGGCATCATGCTGACACCGAGGACGGAGCTTCTGCCTTACGGGCATAATCCTGTGAAAATACCGATGGTACCGGCGACAGAAACAGAAACCGGATTGACAGAAGGCATCCGCTGCGATGTATGCGGTGCGGTGATTCTGGCGCAGGAAGTGATACCGACACTTACTCCCGCGCCGACAGCAGTACCGACATCGGAACCGCTGCCGACCGCGGAACCGGTCGGGACGGATACACCCACGGTAAAGACCGCCGGACCGGATGATGAAACAACTCCCGCACCGACGAAAAAACCGAAAAAGAAGAAAACAGCCACGCCGACGCAGACCGCGAAACAGAAAAAAACCCCGGCACCAACGGAGATAATGACACCAGCACCGACAGCAAGGCCGACCAATGTACCGACGAAGGCTCCGACGCCTGTACCGACGAAAGCTCCGGCGCCTGTGCCGACAAAAACACCGACACAGGAGCCGACGAAGGCACCGGAGGATTCTCCCGTGCCGTCTGACACGACAGAGAACCCGAAAGCTCCTGAACAAACGGAGAATCCGGTTATTCCGGAAACAACGGAAACACCGGCTGCTCCGGAAACGACGGGTACGCCCGGAATAACGGCAGCACCCGCGAGGCCGGCATCAACGCCCGTACCAAAGCTTCCGAACGGTATTGAGATATATCTGCTTCCGGAAGGCAAATCGACCGCGTTTGTGATTGAAACCGCCGGTACAGAGACGGCACGTCCGTTCAGCGCTAGAATGATCACGGCGGATTATATGGCAATTACCTTTTCCGAAGGTGTCGGCGGGGTGGGTCAGTTGCCCGGAGCAAAGAAATATCTGATGACGGACCCGGATGTGATTCATGTTACGGAGTTTGTGGCGATTCCGGAAGTTGCACCGGTGATGACGGCGGAGATCATTATTGAAGAAGGAACACTGAGCGTTATGACTGACGATCTGGCGCTCGTGATTCCGGTTGACAATCCGGATTTCCTGCGGGATTACTTTGGAGAAAACACAACAGCCGTTCCCTGCGCGGTGTGGGCTGTTGTATAAAAAATACGCGCGGGCGGCACGATGCATACCGGACGGTACACCGTGCGGAACCCGGATGGAGAAAAGCTGATGCTTAAGAAAAAAATCAGGAAACTGAAGGCAAACCGTTTCCTGTTCGAGGAACTGGTAAAACGCGATTTTAAACAGAAATACAAGCGGACTGTACTCGGCATGGGGTGGAGCATTCTTTCTCCCTTACTGATTCTGCTGGTAATGAGGCTGATTTTTACCCGGTTCTTCGGCAGAGATATGCCGTTTTACACAACCTACCTGTTCGCGGGAAACCTGATGTTCAATTTTTTCAAGGAGTCCACGAGCGGCGGAATGACCGCGCTTCGCGGGAATTCGGCGATTTTCACAAAGATTAATGTACCGAAATATCTGTTTTTGCTCAGCAAGAATGTATCCTCGGTCTTCAATTTCCTCCTGTCAATGGTTGTTTTCTTTGTTTTCGCGGCGATTGACGGGGTTACTTTCAAACCGAGCTGCCTGATGATATTCTATCCGATCTGTACGCTGACGGTGTTCAATATCGGCTTTGGGATGATTCTGTCGGCGATGCATGTGTTTTTTCAGGATACGAAATATCTGTATGATATCTTTGTGCGGTTGCTGTTGTATATGTCGGCGATTTTCTATGATGTTTCGGCTTATCCGGAACAGGTGCAACGGCTGTTCCTGCTTAATCCGGTGTATGTGAATATCAAATATGTACGTGTGATTGTGATCAACGGTACGGTGCCGAGTCTGATGTATCACGGTCTGCTGCTGCTGTACGCGCTGATCGCGCTCGGTATCGGCGCGCTGATTTATAAAAAACAGAACCACAGATTCCTGTACTATGTGTAACGAGGTCCGGGATAATGAAAGTTATTGACGCAAAAGGTGTTTCCATACGGTATATCACAGGGGATTTCAAGGATATCGGGCTGAAGGAATATGTTGTCCGCAAACTGAAAGGGAATTATCATGTGGTTAATTTCTGGGCGGACAGGGATATCACATTTTCGCTTGATCAGGGAGATATGCTGGGCATTATCGGTGGCAACGGCGCCGGGAAAAGTACGTTGCTGAAAGCAATCGCGGGTATTATGGTCCCCACTAAGGGAAAAATCAAAGTTAAGGGGACAATCGCGGCATTGCTTGAGCTGGCATCCGGCTTTGACGGAGACCTGACGGTAAAGGAAAACACATACCTGCGCGGCGCGTTTCTGGGATATACACGCGCGTTTATGGATGAAATGTACGGCAAGATAATCGCTTTCGCGGAACTGGAGGATTTTCAGAACCGGCCGTTCAAGCAGCTGTCCTCCGGTATGAAAAGCCGACTCGCGTTTTCAATCGCGTGCCTTGTCGATCCGGATATCATGATTCTGGACGAGGTGCTGTCTGTCGGTGACGGCGCGTTCCGCAAAAAGAGCGGTGACAAGATGAAGGAGATTCTGTCGCACGGTGTGACCGGCATTCTGGTATCACATTCCATCAGCCAGGTGCGGGAAATGTGCAATAAGATTCTGTGGCTGGATCACGGCAGGCAGATCGCTTTCGGGGATAATGTCCAGGAACTCTGTGACGCGTATGAGGAGTTCCTGCAGACAAAGAGACTTCCGGAAAACGCGGAAGAAATTACGGCGCTTGCGGAAGAACACGCGCTAAGAGTCGAACGGGAGAAAGCAAAGAAACAGGAAGCCGAGGTCAAAAAGCTGAAAGCGTTGCTTGAAAGCGACGATGAGGAAGTCGCGCTGAAAGCCGCACTGCGTATTGTACGGCAGAAAAAGCCCGAGCTTCTGAAAGAAAAAAAGTGATTACCGGCAGTGCTTCAATTGACAAACATCCGGAACGGGAGGGGATACTGTGATCAAAAAGAACCAGACGATCCTGAATGTGATCAATGTGATCTCCGACTTTATCATTCTATGGATCTCGGGTGTTATCGCGTGGAATATCCGTTATGTTGTTCTGGACGGCATATTGAATCTGGATCTGACAACCGGTGAGATGACCGCCTATGCCGCGCTTTTTGCCGCGGTGAATACGGGTGTTCTGTTCCTTTTCCGGCTTTACGCGCCGCAGAGGCTCAAAATGGCGGGAAGCAATACTGTGCGTATTTTTATGGCGTGCGGCATCTGCGCTTTGATCCTGATGGCGGCAATGTTCGTGTTCCGCCAGATTGATATGTCCCGTCTGGCGATTGCGATCGGCTGGCTGTTGTGTTCCGCGCTGATCAGCCTGAAACACATTGTTCTGCACGCGTTTTTGCATGCTCTCCGGTCGAACGGCAGGAATCTCAAGCATTTTATTGTTGTAGGCAACGGATCCTACGCGGCGGGATACCTGAAGGATGTGGAGGAGAATACCTTCTGCGGTATCCGTGTGGACGGCTATGTGAGCGCTTCTGTCCGCCCGGAACTGGGAGAATGCCTAGGCAGTTACGAGCAGCTGGCGGAAATTCTTGAAAGCGGGCTGTATGACGGTATTGTGGTAGCGCTGGAACCGCATGAAACGAAGTTCCTGCCGATGATTCTGGACGCGGCGGACAAGGAAGGAACCTATGTGGAGATGATTCCTTTCTTTAATGATTATTATCCGAAACATCCGACAATCGGTGTGATCGGCAACACGCGTCTGGTGGACCTGAGAGCCACACCGCTGGATAACCCGGCAAACGCGTTTCTGAAACGCCTTACGGATATCCTGATTTCGGTATTCGCGCTGGTTGTACTCAGTCCGTTGATGCTGCTGATCGCGGCGGGAGTCAAAATTTCCAGTCCGGGCCCTGTCATTTTCAAACAGGAACGGATGGGCCGCAACAAAAAACTGTTCAATATGTACAAATTCCGCAGTATGCGGGTAACGGACTCGGAATCAACCGGCTGGAGCACGGACGGAGACCCGCGGAAAACAAAGTTCGGAAGCTTTATCCGCAAATTCAGCCTGGATGAGCTGCCGCAGTTTTTCAATGTGCTTCGCGGCGATATGAGTGTTGTCGGTCCCCGGCCTGAAATTCCGTATCATATTGACCACTTCAAAAATGAAATTCCGCGTTATCTGGTACGCCAGCAGGTACGGCCGGGCATCACCGGGCTTGCCCAGGTGAACGGCTATCGCGGCGATACAAGCATCGCGGAGCGTGTGAAGCTGGATCTTGAATACATAGACGACTGGTCGCCGGAGCTGGATCTGAAAATCATGTGGTCCACCGTGTTCGGCGGAATGATCAATTCCGAGGTCGTGATCCGGGACGGTAAACACGCGAAAGGCAGGACGGACGATGACATATGATGCCGTGATTGTCGGAGCCGGTCTGTACGGAGCGGTTGTCGCGCAGCAGTTGCTTGAGCGCGGGATGCGTGTGCTTGTGCTGGAAAAACGCGGTCATGTCGGCGGCAACATTTACACTGAAAACGATCACGGAATACAGGTTCATGTGTACGGAGCGCATATCTTTCATACAAATGACGCGCGTGTCTGGGATTATGTGAACCGTTTCGCGGAATTCAACAGCTTTGTCAATTCACCGAAAGCCAACTATCACGGTGAGATTTACTCGCTTCCGTTCACGATGCGCACCTTCTCCGAACTGTGGAATGTATCAACGCCGGATGAGGCTAAAGCAATCATAGAGAAGCAACGGGCGGATTACCTTGGCGGTGAACCGCGGAACCTTGAAGAACAGGCGATTTCACTGGTCGGAACGGATATCTATGAAAAACTGGTCAAAGGATATACGGAAAAGCAGTGGGGGCGGGAATGCAGGGATCTGCCGGCGTTTATTATTCGCAGGCTGCCGGTGCGCTTCAACAGGGACAGCAATTATTTCGATGCCGCTTATCAGGGTATTCCGAAGGACGGTTATACCGCGATGACAGAGCGGATGCTGGCGGGCGCGGAAGTCAGAACCGGAACGGATTATCTGCGGGACCGTGAGCTGTATGACGCCATGACAGAACGTGTGATCTATACGGGACCGGTTGACGCGTTTTACGGTTACCGGTACGGGCCGCTGCAGTACCGTACGGTACGCTTTGAGCGGGAATACCCGGACACGGATGACTATCAGGGGAATGCCGTTGTGAACTATACGGACCGTGAAACGCCGTGGACCCGGATTATTGAACACAAATGGTTCAACTTCGGCCTGGATGCCGCGGGAAACCCCGTACACGGCACTGTGATCAGCCGCGAGTACAGTTATGAATGGAAACCGGGTGATGAACCGTACTATCCTGTGAACAATGAGGAAAACGGGGCATTATACAACCGGTACCGTGAACTGGCGGAAAAGGAAGAGAAGGTTTTGTTCGGGGGCCGTCTCGGAACATACCGGTATCTGGATATGGACCGGGTTGTCGCGGAGGCGCTGAATGCGGCAGAGACGCTTTGACGGAGGGATGAAGATGAACCTGATTGTGGCTGTGGCGTCACATAAACCGTATACATTCCCTTCGGATCCGGTATATCTGCCGGTGCAGGCAGGCGCTGAAGGGAAAGAAAGCTTCGGAATCACGGCAGACAATGAGGGCGACAGTATTTCTGAAAAAAACCCGGGCTTCTGTGAACTGACCGTGCAGTACTGGCTGTGGAAAAACCGCGAAGCGGACGCGTACGGGCTGTGCCATTACAGACGCTATTTCGCGTCGCGTACACTCATAAAGCCGAAAAATGAGCGGATTCTGAACGGAAAAGCGCTGGAAACGCTTCTGGCGAAATCCTCCGTTATTCTGCCGAAGAAACGGCATTACTGGGTGGAAACCAACCGCTCACAATATGTGCACGCGCATCATGAAGAGGATCTGATCCTGACAAGGGAGATCCTTGACGGGATGTACGGTGAACGGTATACAGCCGCGTTTGACCGGGTAATGGACCGTCGCAGCGGACATCGGTTCAACATGTTCCTGATGACGAAGGCGTATTTTTGCAGATATAATGAATTTCTGTTTCCGGTACTTTTTGAACTGGAAAAACGGCTGGATATTTCCGGATACAGCCCGAAGGACAGGCGTGTTTTCGGCTATGTGGCCGAACGGTTGACGGATGTGTGGCTGGAAGCTGAAAAAATCGCGTTTTCGGAATGCCGGGTGGTGTTTACCGAAAAGCAGAACTGGCCCGTGAAGATATGGTGCTTCCTGAAACGCAAATTCTGTGCCCGGTAAGGCCGGAGAAAGGGGATTCGCCTTGAAGCTGCTGGAGAAATGGCGGGGACTGTCCGCGGGTGTGAAAGCATCGGCGGCCTATTTCTTTGCCGGTGTGGTTTCGCTGGGCATGGGATATATCACCACGCCCGTTTTTACGAACATGCTTTCTCCGGAAGAGTTCGGACAGGCTTCCGCCTTTCTGACATGGGTGCAGGTGCTGGGAATCATCGCCATGTTCTGCCTGTCCTACGGTGTGTTCAACAACGGAATGGTTGAGCACCCGGATGACCGGAACGGATATACCTACTCAATGCTGATTCTGTCCAACCTGATTACGCTTGCTTTTTCCGCGGTTCTGCTGCTTCTGTATCCGGTGCTGAAAGATCTGCTGAAGATGGACCTGCGGCTGGTGCTGCTGATGTGCGGCCTGTTTCTGGTGCAGCCGGCGTTCAACCTGTGGCAGACATGGCAGCGGTACGAGTACAGATACAAAGCAGTGATCTTTTTTTCACTGTTGCTCGCGATCGCGGCGCCAGCGGTTTCAATTATCGCGGTATGCGCGGCGCCTGAAGGTGAACGGCTCTATCCACGCCTTTTCGGGATGGAGCTGACAATGATCGCGATCTATGCCGGTTTTCATCTTTATCTGGGCATCCGCAACCGTTTCCGGGTGAAAACAGAATACTGGAAAGCGGCAGTTCTGTTCAACCTGCCGCTGATTCCGCATTACCTGTCCACCTATCTGCTGTCAGGCTCGGACAAGCTGATGATTGAGCATCTGGTCGGCGATGCCGCGGTGGCATATTACAGCGTGGCGCATACCACGGCCGCGGTTGTGCTGGTGGTGTGGACCGCGGTCAACTCGTCCCTGCTGCCGTATACCTATGAAAAATGCAAAACGGAAGATTTTTCGGCGATCGACAGGTTCACAAGGCCGATTCTGCTTTTGTTCGGCATATGCTGCACAGCGCTGATCATGTTCGCGCCGGAGGTCGTCCGCATCGTTTCCAATGAGCATTACATGGAAGCGGTAAGCGTGATTCCTCCGATTATCGGCGGTCTGTTTTTCCAGGTGCAGTACTATATCTACGCGAATATTCTGTATTATTATAAAAAACCCGCCGGTGTCATGGCGGGTTCCGTAACGGCAACCGTGCTGAATCTGGTGCTGAATTACGTGTTTATCCGGAAATACGGATACGCCGCAGCGGGATATACTACCCTGATCAGCTACATCGTTCAGGCGGTGATTGACTGTGCCGTGATGCGCCGCGCGGTGGGCAGGGATATCTACAATATGAAGCAGATTCTGTACATGAGCGTCGGTATGACGGTGATCAGCCTGACCGGCGGGTTCCTGTACGGGATGCCGGCGGTACGCTACGGAATCCTGCTTGTTATGGTTGCGCTCGCCGTTGTCTTCCGTAAACGGATCGCCGGGATCATCAGCACGGTCAGAAAGTCATAAGACCGGCATCGGCCAGTTTTTTCAGGTCCTCTTCCGCGCGTGACATTGATTCCGCTTCATGCTTAGGCGTGATGTCCGCGGGGAGCGTCATGTAATCACCGTAAAGCGATTTCAGCCAGAGATCCGGTTCACGGATTGTGTCATACAGTTCTCCTTCAAACGGGGAACTGTTTTTTTGCAGCGGAAAGAAGGTGCTGTAAGGAACGGGAGGCTTCGCGAGCTGCGGGTTCGCGTCCGGGCTCAGAATCAGCATATCGCCCCGGCCGAGAAACGGCAGTTCCTTTTCGAGCAGGGTCCGCGCGCTCTCGCAGAGCCTGTCCACACGTGGGTCGGATACCGTGGCGAGACAGGGCTTACGGGTATGATAATACCGCCGCACGGCATGCAGACGCCGGTGCTGATAACGGGCGGAGGCTTCACGGATCATCGCCGCGCGGTCTTCGGACGGATCGTCTTCAAACGTTTCATACAGGAAGATATCCACCCAGAAGGAATCGCACAGACGGTAGCGGATCTTCCAGCAGATGCCGCCGAGACCCCAGTTGTAGGCCATGTCAAGCCTGAGTACAGGATCGTCCCGGATGATGTCTTTCAGCTTCAGCAGATCCTGCCGCATCATGCCGATGTCAATATCATCATCCCATGGGATAAATCCGCGGTGACGGACGCTGCCGAGCAATGTGCCCCACAGCAGAAAAAAGGGAATGCCGTTCGCGTCGCAGACGCGCTTGATCCGCCGCAACAGATCATTGTTGCACAGTTGGATTCTTCTGGCGGTCCCTTCCGCTTCCGGCATGTTCAGGAAAACCTGCCGGAGTGTTTCCTCATCCGTGATGCCTGCTTCCGTATTTTCTTTAAAAAACTGTTTGTATTTCTGCCCGGGCAGCAAAAAAGAGCACGCGTGCCGGATTGATTCATCACGTGAACAGCCGGCCGCGTACGCCGCGGCCTGTCTGCCGATCCGCTCGCGGATTTCCGGATCACGCAGCATGTCAAGATACTTTTCTGCCGCAGCCGTATCGTTTTGCTCAAACAGGAACCCGTTTTCGCCGTGACGGATCAGTTCCTCCGTGCCGGGTGTCCGTGCCGCGAGCACAACACCGCCGGCGGCCATCATCTCCAGTGCCGGCAGACAGAAACTTTCAAAGCGGCTTGTTTTCAGCAGAATATCACAGGACCTGTAAATGCCGGGCATATCAGAGGCGGGAACGGCACTGAAAACCCTGTCGGCTTCTTCCGCGGCGGAATCCGCCGCGGGTGTGACACGCCAGATTTCCATATCCGTGCCGCGCACGATCTCCAGCGCGGAAGCGATGTTCTTGACGGAACTGTTCGCGTCGCCTTCAATCAGTACGCGCAGACGATCGCTTTTCGCCGCGAGCGGGACCGCGGACGCGAAGGCGTTCACATCGATCCCGTTGACAATGAGCTCCGCGTTCTGATTGAATTCCTCTTTCAGCCATTTTTTCATCCACGCCGCAACACAGAGATACTCCACGTTCTTTTGCCGGTACGTTTTCGCGACACGCAGACGCAGATACGGATTGCGCGGATAGAAACAGCGCTCGTCGGACTGCACAAGATAGACACGCCGTTTCGCTGACAATCCGGACGCGAACTCATTGGTCTGCCAGAATGTTGTGATTACGGTATCCCAGTCACGAGCGGCCTCACGGAACGGAATCACCGGTACTTTCTGGCCCGGAAACCATTCCATCTGCCCGGATAACGGACCTGTGCAGAGCATCACAACATACGCGCCCGCTTCGCGGAGCGCGTTCGCGTATTCGCACACAACTTTCATGCCGCCGCTGATTGTTGTGCCGCCGATTACGAAGGCAACCCGTTCTTCATCCGGGGCGGGCGCGCGGAGCGGAATCACAACGGGAGCCGTTCTTTTTTTTCTGTTCCGGATACGGCGGCGAACAGGATCATCGGCGCGGGGAAGAACAGCGGCCAGGTATATACGTTTTCCATCAGCCCCGCGGTGATCAGAATGAATGACCAGACCAGACCGGTATGGTCCTTGTTTTTCGCGAAACGGTACATCATGCAGACCTCGAGTATCAGCCCGAGAACGGCCGGAATGATACCCCTGTAAATAATCCAGTTGAGGTACTGGTTATCCAGCACAACCCCTTCGCATTCGTAGAAAACGGACGGGTTGCCGAAAAAAGTAACACCGCATTTTTTGATGGCTTTCGCCGCATATGTGAAGCGGGACATGATATTGCCGGAAAGAAGCTTCGGATTCTCAAGCGCGATGATGACCAGAAGAACCGAAACCAGACAGTAGCATACGGGGAGAACTGCCATTGTGCGGGGCAGCAGCTTTTCACTTCTGCGGGACAGCGCTTCGAGCAGCAGATCGGCAACGGGAAACAGAAGCAGCATGACCGCCGGCGTGCGGCTTGCAAAAAGAAGATAGGTTGCCGCTGCGGCAGACCAGGATACAATGAAGGTGATTACGTGCTTACCGCGGAAGAACGCGGCCCACAGGACAAGAACGAGCGCCAGTGCCGCCGCGCCTGTGGTGTTGGGATGGCTGAAACCGTAGGAATTGCCGGTGCCGTATTTGAAAACGCGGACCACGTTGCCGATCTGACCGGTGATGTACAGGATAACTGTGAGCAACGCGAGCATCGCCCATGTGATCGCGGCTGTGCGGATTATGCTCTTCCGGCCGGCATTGACAGACGCGAACGCGATCAGAAACAGATCAAACATCCTGTCATCCATCAGATAGAAATAATCCCGCACGTACAGCAGAAAGACCAGAACCGGCAGCTGATAAAGCAGGCGCTTCGGTTCAAGCGCCCAGGAGGCAATGACGGATACTGTCAGCGGAACGAAGCATATGTGCATGAGAAGCGAATCCAGAGACCATCTTAATGATTCGAGCTCCAGACTGTGCAGGCTCAGCAGTGAAAAATACGTTCTGAAGAGGCAAGCGACGATCGCGACCGGGAACAGATAAACGCAGAACCGGGATACTGTTTCCGCACCTTTCCGGATGAATTTCAATACCTGTTCCTCCTTTGAAATCAATGCCTATATTTTAATGTTTTCATCTTTCCGTGTCAATGGAACGCCGCACGCGGAATATATCCGAATATTCCGCGTGCAACTTGACATCCCCGGTGGGTGTGATATACTTCAAATATACATTATTTGGGGTGGTATCGGTATGAGAAACAGGATACGTTTTTTTGCTCTGGTGCTTGCTTTGATCATCAGTCTGGCAACTGTTTGCGCGTCCGCCGCGACGGTTACGGAAAACGGCCTTGAAGTCACCCTGGTGACGGATGAGAACGCGTATAAGGCCGCCGATCCGATCAAGGCGATGCTGACGGTGCTGAATAACAACCCGGACGAAGCGCGTGATCTGGTACTGAAATATCAGGTTCCGTCAGGTTACGTTACGGAGAACGGGGTCAGCCTGACGAAGAATGTTTCCGTTCTGCCGGCCGGGCAGAAGGCTTCTTTCACCATTACCTTTATACCCTCCAATAACCCGCCTACGGGTGATAGCGAACATCCGCTGCTTCTGCTGATCATGTTCGCCGTTTCCGGTGCTGCCGCCGTATATCTGATCCGCCATAAAAAGGCAGGGAGATTCTTCCTTTCCCTGATGCTGTGTGTGGCGCTGCTTGGCTCCGCGGCGGTTTCCGGTCCGATCGGCCGGGCACTGGCGGACGGTAACGGACCCGATACGATCAATATCAAACAGCAGGTCACCATTGCCGGTACGAAGCATGAGATTCAGGCGGATGTGGAATATTCTGTGCCTGGCAGTGTGTATAATGATTTCGAGCTGCGGACAGAAGAGAATGTCAGGCTGATCGGTGATGAACCGACTGTCATGTATCTGGAAACAAAGTCAACCGTGGGTTCCATCACACTCCGGTACGGTGAGGAAGGCAATCTGGTCAACCGGGTTGAAATGCGGGATGACGGTAAAGGAACGGATGATATCGCGGGTGACTGCATCTATACCGCTGCGGTTGATATTCCGCTGAATGAGGACACGGAGATTTCCTTCCGGGCCCAGTATGACAATAAAAACTCAAATACCGTAAAGGTAAAATATTATACGCCTATATCCGATAATACGCTGAGCGCAATGGACAGTGTCGGCAATGCCGTAACAGCGGTGATGAAAAACCCGGGTTCCGCGGCAACGAACGGCGGAACGGAGGCGGACCGGATTCTGAAGATGCTCAATGACTTTGCGGAATCCGGCAAAATTAAAAAAGGATCCATACACTATGACGCTGAAAACGAAACGATCACTTTCACGTACCCGGAGAACATTCTGGGTGGCGTATGCTTGCGGGACTTTGACGATGAAATGCCTCAGGCTCTTTATATGAAAAACGTTTCGGGTGCGAATGACAATGCGCCCGCGAGGAACGCCGTCAACACGAGTGAGATCGGAACGGCTCTGATCCTGAACGCGTTCCCGGCTTTTGAGACCACAACAAAGGGTAAAGAAAATCGGACTGCATTCTATGTTAATGCAAAAAAAGAATGGGATGCCAAGGGACTGAAGACTACACTTAAATATGATCCAACCCCGACTGTGGCGGATTTCCATTCAATCGGTAAATATAATGTGGTATGTATTGCGTCGCACGGATCATACGATTACTGGGAAGATATCGGCCGGACCGAGGCTGTAATTTGTCTGGCAGAATTGGTTACATCAGCGAAAAATGTGGAATATCAGCTTGAACTGAAGGATCAGCAGGTAACAGTACAGCATTGGGGCGGTATGACCGGTTTTTCTTATAATATCGTCAGCAAATTCTTCACGGACAACTTTGTAACCGACAGCTTTGATTCCACGTTTATATATTCTGAGTGCTGTGAGGCTTTAGGTTACGGAAAAGGTTCTTCATCGGGTAGCTATGACTATCGGATGGCCAACGCGTTCATCAATTGCGGCGCGAAAGCATATATCGGTTTTCATAATTCCGTACTGGCTGAATACAGCAGACTGCTGATGAAGGAATATGTGGATAACCTGATCGCGGGGAAAACATCCAAGGTGGCTTATGACAACGCGATCAACAAGCTTGGAGCGAATCACGCAGCATGGTTCCTAATGGTGGAGGGGTATACATGGGAATACTATGTGAGGTATATGCTAGGTGACCCATATGACGCGCTGGTCGATATCGCGTATCCGGTAAGGCGCGGCGCGGACAGTTCGAAGCTGGTGAACCCGCAGCTGAAGAACGGCGGATTCGAAACGTATAATTCCTCCACGACCAAGCCCGGCACATGGACGGCCTTGGGCGATGTGCGTACTGTGCAGAAACTTGGCGCGATCAGCCCGGCGACCTCCGGCAGCACGCGTATGGCATTGCTGACAACCGGCATCGGCGCGCAGCAGAACGCGAAATTCGGAAACGGCAAGGAAGGAAGTATGATCAATCAGGTCATATACATTCCGTCCGGCGCGTCCACGCTGGAATTTGACTACGATTTCGTTTCCGAGGAGCCGATGGAGTATGTAGGCAACCAGTTCAACGATTCCTTCGTTGTGCGGATTTCCACGGGCGATACTGTCAGGGTGGAAAAGCAATATGCCTCCGTTAACACCTCAACCTGGAAATCTGTCAGCGGTGTGAATTTCACCGGCGGTGACAGTACGGTTTATCATACGGGATGGCAGCATGTATCTATTAATTTGAACCCCATGCGCACCAAAACGATCAACCTTCAGTTTATTGTGTATGACGTGGGTGACAGTTACTACGATTCCGCGTGCCTGATTGACAATGTGAAAATCAAGTGATGTCTTTTCCGCCCGGATCACTCCGGTGATGACGGTGGTCATCGCGAGGACCGGAATCAACAGTGACGCCGGCGATGTATACTAAACCGGAAACAGAATTCAGATATACGATCAATCCCTTACAGACGGAGGACCTGTACATGAAAAAGATACTTTCGTGTTTGCTGATTATCATCCAGTTGACCGTTATGCTGTCCTTCGGCACCGCGGAGAACAGCAGCGGAACCGTTTACGGTATGACTGAGCCGACGGCGGAGCTGAATATGGATCCTTCCGCGGGTACCGTGGCGGGCGGTCAGGTAACTGTAAAAATTACCACGCAACCGAAGAACGTGAAGGTTGTTCAGACCGGGAAAACCGCGACGACCAAAGTTGTCGCGGTAGGTGACGGCCTTACGTACGCATGGTACTACAAAGACACAGGATCTTCCTCGTTCAAAAAAGGAACGATCACAACCGCGACATACAGTCTCAAAATGACGGCTGCGAGAGCCGGCCGCAAGGTTTACTGTATCGTAAAGGATAAATATGGGAATACCGAAAAGAGCAATACCGTAACGCTGAGCATCGCGATTAATATTACCGCGCAGCCGAAGAGTGTGAAAGTGGGCAAAGTCGGTGATACCGCAACCACTAAGGTTACAGCTGTAGGCAACGGTCTTACATACGCGTGGTATTATAAAGACAAAGGCTCCACCTCATTTACAAAGGGAACCGTTACGACCGCGACCTACAACCTCAAGATGACCGACGCGAGAAACGGCCGGCAAGTCTATTGCCAGATCAAGGATCAGAACGGCCATACCGCGAAGACCAATACAGTAACGCTGAGTATAGCCGCACCGGTGAAGATCACAACGCAGCCGAAAAACGTAAAGGTGGCGAAAGCCGGGAATAAAGCAACAACGAAGGTTGTCGCGTCCGGGGACGGGCTGACATACGCGTGGTACTACAAGGACAAGGGCTCCTCTTCTTTTACCAAGGGAACCATCACAACGGCGACCTACAGCCTTACAATTACCGCTGAAAGAAACGGCCGGCAGGTTTATTGCCTGGTGAAAGACAAATACGGGAACAAGGCAAAGAGCAATACAGTCACGCTGAGTATTGCTGTGCCGGTCAAAATCACTACACAGCCGAAGAACGCGAAGGCGGCCAGTGAGGGAGCTAACGCGACAACAAAAGTCGTCGCGTCCGGTGACGGGTTGACCTATGCCTGGTACTACAAGGACAAGGGATCAACGTCATTCACAAAAGGCACTATCACCACGGCAACCTACACGCTCAAAATGACGGCCGCGAGAAACGGTCGCCAGGTTTATTGCATTGTGAAGGACAAGTACGGCAATACCGCGAAGAGCAACACGGTTACGCTGAGCATTGGTCCGCAGATCACAACACAGCCGAAGAATGCGAACGCTGCCAAAGCAGGCGGTACCGTGACAACAAAGGTTGTCGCGTCCGGTGACGGGCTGACCTATGCCTGGTATTACAAGGACAAAGGATCATCATCATTCACCAAGGGCACGATTACAACCGCGACTTACAGTATTACGATGACAGAGGCACGAAACGGCCGTCAGGTTTACTGCAAGGTGAAAGATAAGTACGGCAATACCGTGAAAAGCAATACGGTGACGCTCGGTATCCGCGCGAAGATTACAACCCAGCCTAAGAACGCGTCAGCCGCGAGCGGGGCTACGGTAACGACAAAGATTGTCGCGTCCGGTGACGGGCTGACCTATGCCTGGTATTACAAGGACAAAGGATCATCATCATTCACCAAGGGCACCATTACAGCTGCGACTTACAGTATTACTATGACGGATGCGAGAAACGGACGTCAGGTCTACTGTGTTGTAAAAGACAAGTACGGAAATTCCGTAAAAAGCAATACGGTGACGCTGAGCATCACGGCACCGTTGAAGATTACCACGCAACCCAAGAATGTGAAGGTGGCGAAGGCCGGAGATACCGCGACCACAAAGATTGTGGCCACAGGTGACGGACTGAAATACGCCTGGTATTATAAAGATAAAGGCTCGTCATCTTTCACTAAAGGTACAATCACAACCGCGACCTACAGCCTGAAGATAACTGACGCGAGGAACGGCCGTCAGGTCTACTGTATTGTGAAGGACAAGTACGGCAATTCCGTAAAGAGCAACACGGTGACTCTGAGCATTGCGGTACCCGTAAAGATTACGACACAGCCGAAGAATGCGAAAGCCGCCCAGGCAGGGGCCAAAGTGACGGTGAAGGTTGTCGCGTCCGGTGACGGGTTGAAGTATGTGTGGTACTATAAGGACAGGAGCGCCACTTCGTTCACCAAATCAACCGTGACAACCGCGTCGTACAGTGTGACTATGAAGGCTGCAATGAACGGCCGCCTGGTTTATTGCGCGGTGACGGATAAATACGGCAATACCGTGAAGAGCAAAAAAGTGGTACTGAGCATCGCGACGCCGGCGACAATCCTCGTACAGCCGTCGAACGTGAGAGTTGCCACAACAGGAGCAAAAGCCACTACAACAATTGTCGCGATGGGTGACGGACTGACCTACGCATGGTACTATAAGGACAGAGGCTCAACTTCGTTTACAAAAGGAACAACGACTGCCGCGACATATAACCTTACAATGACGGCTGACAAGAACGGACGGCAGATCTACTGCGTGGTCAAGGATAAATACGGCAACAGCGTGAAGAGCAACACGGTGACACTGAGTATCATAAAGCCATAAGCGGATCGCTATGAAGGTTTGCCGGAGCATGAACGGCAAGCGCGGTCACCGGTGATTCATAATCCGGTGTACAGTGCATGTGAACTGCCGGTATCAGATACAGCCGGCTTCCGAAACGGACAGAACATCGGAAGCCGGTTTTGCTTTCAGGAAGCATATATATGCCGCGATATACCTGTACAGACAGATGCGCGGCTGAACGCGCGGTGATTGCAAATGAACAGGATTTTATGCGTGATGATTGCGGCGCTTACGGTAGCGCTGACGGGGGTGCTGACTATTTCTCAAACAGGGGATAACGCGCGGGAAGCGGCGACTGCACGGATCAGTGTTCTGATCAATGATCAGACATTTTGCTCCGCGGCATATGATACACGTGTAAAGATGGCTCTGGAGCTGACGGACGAACTTGCGGCGGCAGGTTTGATCCGGGGTGTGTATTATGACGCGCACGCGAAGATGATCACTTTCGAATTCGCTGACGGTACTCTGGGCGGTATCGGGCTGAAAAGTTTTTCGACACCGGACGGTTATCTGCCGATGAACTGATACGGATGTCTTTACCGTATGAGGCTTTGTTTTCTTGCAAACATATCTTCGGAATACGCTATATCCGGGCGGACATGATTGTCTGCCCGGTTTTTGGACGGATCCTATGACGGAATGACATGCTTTGGCGTGCGAAAAGCAGCAATCCGGGTGACGCAACGGATGATGCTTGTAATCGCACGCTGTGAATGGTATGATAAGAAATGAGGTATTACGCGGTTCGAAGAGAATTTCGGAGGATACTGACAATGCGGAAGATTCTGGAATACGCGCGGGAACACGGTGCCGCGTGGACATTCCGGCGCGGTTGCCGGAAGGCCGGCGATCGTATTTTCGGCATATATGACAGAAAACGCCGCCCGGAAATGCCTAACAGTGCGGAGCTGACCGCGCAGAAAGTCTCGCAGCCGGAGGCGGGACTGATTTCCGTTGTGATTCCGGTTTACAATACTGACCCGGGAATGCTGCGCGCGTTGCTGGATTCATTGCTGGCGCAGACCTATACCTGTATGGAAGCGGTCCTGTATGACGGCGGAAGCACAAAACAGGCAACGGTGAGAATCCTTGATGAATACGCCGCGAAGGACGCGCGGCTGAAGGTGATTCACGCGGAAGTGAATGACGGCATCTCCGGTAACACCAATCACGCGCTGGCGCTTGCTTCCGGCGTTTATACGGCACTGTGCGACCATGATGACCTGCTGACGCCTGACGCGCTTTGGCGCGTAGCGGAAGCAATCGCCCGGGAACATCCGGATGTGCTGTATTCCGACGAGGACAGGATTACCGAGGACGGAAGACATTATCTGGATCCGTATCACAAGCCGGATTTCTGCCCGGATAACCTGAACGCCTGCAATTATATCTGCCATCTGCTGACTGTGCGTACGCGGCTCTTGCTGGACATCGGCGGGCTGCGAAGCGGGTTTGACGGATCGCAGGATCATGATCTGATTCTGCGGCTGACGGAAAAGACGGACAGGATTGTCCATCTGCCGTATACACTGTACAGCTGGCGTGAGGTACGGTCCTCAGCCAGCCACCGAAAGCTTGAACAGTGCCGCGATGCCGGCTGCCGTGCCGTGAAGGAACATGAGGAACGGCTGGGAAATATATGCGCCGTAACTCCTGCCGGAAATCTGATCCGCGTCCGGTATAAAGTGCCGGAGAACACGCTGACGGATGTGATCCGCTTTGATCCGGATTCACCGGATGTTTACGCGGACCTGAACCGGAAAGCTAAGGAAAGCAACGCGGAATACCTTTTTTTCGCGGACAGGCGTCTGGATATCCGGCACAGGGAAACATTCATGAACGAGCTGCTGTCACATGCCGCCCGGGAGGGTATCGGCGCTGTAACGCCCGTGTTGACGGATAAGCACGGCAGAATTGTGCACGGCGGGTTCGTTATCGGAACGGAGTGCGTCGCGGAATGCGAATATGAGGGACTGCGTGCCGGCGCGGGCGGATACCACGAAATTATGAACATGACGCGCAATGTGAGCGCGGTCAGCCCTTGCGCGTTGATGATCCGCAGGGACCGGTTCATTCCTTTTGATGAACGTTTCGGAACGGGGCTGGGTGCCGTTGATCTGTGCCTGCGCCTGAAAGAGCAGGGGCTGCGGCACATATATACCCCGTATGCCGAAGCCGTGTGCCGCCGTAACCGGATGCTTCTGAGCGGAAGAAACAGGGACGCGGCCGATAAAGCGCTGTTTGCCGTAAAGCACGGCGGGATCCGTTACGATCCCTGCCGCGGACGGACTTACTGATATCATAGAACCGGGAAGGAGCTGTCTTTTCCATGAAAGCGTTAATTCTGAATTCGGGTCTCGGACACAGGATGGGTGTGCTGACCGGTGAGCATCCGAAGTGCATGACCGGAATCTCCGCCCGCGAAACCATTCTCAGCCGGCAGCTGACATTGCTGTGTGAAGCGGGCATCAAAGAAGCGGTTATCACGACCGGCTATTTTGACGATGTGCTTACCGAATACTGCGCCTCGCTTGAACTGCCGATCCGTATTACTTTCGTTAAGAACTCCATGTACGCGGAGACCAACTATATTTACTCCATCAACTGCGCTATGCCGTATCTGGACGATGATATTCTGCTGATGCACGGAGACCTTGTGTTTGAGTATTCGGTGCTTGAGGACATGCTGAAAAATGAGGGAAGCTGCATGAAGGTTTCCTCAACCGCCGCGCTGCCGGATAAGGATTTCAAGGCGGTAGTGAAAGACGGGCTTGTGAAGGCTGTAGGGATTGAATACTTTGATTCCGCGATGGAAGCGCAGGCGCTGTACAAGCTCAATAAAAAGGACTGGCGGGTATGGGCGGACGCCATTGCCGAATTCTGCAGAAACGGCAATACAAAAGTCTATGCCGAAAACGCGCTGAATACCGTGACGGACAAATGCGCGATCGAAGCGTTTGACGTCGCGGACAGACTGTGTACGGAGATTGACACGCCGGAGGACCTGGCCGTTGTGAAGGCCCGCCTGGCTGAAATTGAGAACAGGAGTGTTTATATCTGCTTCTCCACCGATATGGTGCACAGCGGACATATAGCCATTATCCGCAAAGCGGAGAAACTGGGCAGGCTGACCGTTGGTGTGCTGTCCGACGAAGCTGTCGCCTCATATAAGCGGTTCCCGATGATTCCTTTTGAGGAACGCAGAACGCTGTTTGAGAATATCGCAGGCGTTCATCGTGTTGTGGAACAGAAAACACTGAGCTATGCCGGTATCCTGCGTGAACTGAAGCCGGACTACGTGGTTCACGGGGATGACTGGCGCACCGGCCTGCAGAAGCCGGTCCGCGACGAAGTGATCGCGGTGCTCGCGGAGTACGGCGGGCAACTGGTGGAATATCCCTATGCCAGGGATGAACGGTATGAGGAGCTTGAGAAACACGCGCGCGCGCAGCTCGCGATGCCGGACTGCCGGCGCGGGCGCCTGCGGAAGCTGATCGGCATGAAAGGCTGTGTTACCGCCATTGAGGCGCACAGCGGCATTACCGGGCTGATCGCGGAGAAAACCACCGTACTGCAGGACGGGAAAACCTATCAGTTTGACGCGATGTGGATTTCCTCGCTGTGCGATTCCACCGCGAAGGGAAAGCCGGACATTGAACTGGTGGATATGACGAGCCGCTTCCGTACCATTGACGATATTATGGAAGTAACCACAAAACCCATTATTTTTGACGGGGATACCGGCGGACTGACGGAGCATTTTGTGTATACGGTGCGATCACTTGAACGCATGGGCGTATCCATGGTGATTATCGAAGACAAGACCGGGCTTAAGAAAAACAGCCTGTTCGGGAATGAGGTTCAGCAGACACAGGATTCGATCGAAAACTTCTGCGCGAAGATCACGGCCGGGAAACGGGCGCAGAAAACGGCGGATTTCATGATCTGCGCGCGGATCGAAAGCCTGATTCTTGAGAAAGGGATGGATGACGCGCTGAAACGGGCGTTCGCCTATACGGCTGCCGGAGCGGACGCGATCATGATCCACAGCCGGAAGAAGGACCCCGCTGAGATTTTTGCGTTTATTGAGAAGTTCCGCGCTGAAGACGCGGCGACCCCGATCGTGCTTGTGCCGACCAGCTTTAACACCGTATACGAGGATGAATTCAAAGCCCGCGGGGCAAATGTGATCATTTATGCCAACCAGCTTACGCGTACGGGTTTTCCGGCTATGCAGAACGCGGCACGCGCCATTCTTACGAATCACCGCGCCAAAGAATGCGATGATATGTGTATGTCCATCAAGGAGATTATTAATCTGATTCCGGAAGAATAAACGGCGGAAAAGGAGGAAATTCCCATGAAAGGTATTATTCTTGCCGGCGGCGCCGGTACACGGCTTTATCCGCTGACGATGGTCACTTCCAAACAGTTGCTGCCCGTGTATGATAAGCCGATGATCTATTATCCGCTCAGCACGCTGATGCTGGCTGGCATCAGGGATGTTCTTGTGATTTCCACTCCGGAGGATACACCGCGTTTTGAAGATCTGCTCGGTGACGGCAGTCAGTTCGGAATCAGGCTGAGTTACGCGGTACAGCCGTCACCGGACGGGCTCGCGCAGGCATTCCTGATCGGGGAGACGTTCATCGGGAATGACGCGTGCGCCATGGTGCTGGGAGATAATATTTTTTACGGGAACGGCTTCGGAGAGACATTGCGTCAGGCGGCGGCGGACGCTGAAACGCGCGGCAGGGCGACCGTATTCGGTTATTATGTGAATGATCCGGAGCGGTTCGGCGTTGTGGCGTTTGATGAGAACGGAAAGGCCGTATCCATTGAGGAAAAACCGGCCTGCCCGAAAAGCAACTATGCCGTAACGGGACTGTATTTCTATCCGGCGGGCGTAAGCGGAAGGGCGCGTGAAGTGAAACCGTCATCGCGCAATGAGCTGGAGATCACAACGCTCAATGAAATGTATCTGCATGACGGACTGCTGGATGTACGGCTTCTCGGACGCGGATACGCCTGGCTGGATACCGGCACTATGGATACGCTGCTGGACGCGTCCGACTTTGTGCGCATGATACAGAAACGTCAGAGTATCGTGATTTCCGCGCCGGAAGAAATCGCGCACAGCAACGGATGGATCAGCGACGGGGAACTGCTGGAAGCCGCCGGCAGATACGGAAAGAGTCTGTACGGTATGCATCTGAAGGCTATCGCGGACGGAAAGGTCAGGTACTGAACAAATGACAGCGGGAAATTTTACCTTTACCGAAACGGAAATCAAAGGGGTATACATCATTGATGTAAAAAGCTACGGAGATGACCGCGGATACTTCATGGAAACATACAGCGAAAGCAGCTTCCGCGAAGCGGGGCTGGACTATACATTCGTCCAGGATAATCAGAGTTCCAGCCGGCACGGTGTTCTTCGCGGAATGCATTTTCAGATAAATCATCCGCAGGCGAAGCTGGTCAGGGCGATCCGGGGCGAGGTTTTCGACGTTGCCGTGGATCTGCGGAAAGGTTCTGAAACGTACGGAAAATGGGTTGGCGCGCTTCTGTCGGAGAAAAACAGGCGTCAACTGCTGGTGCCGCGGGGATTCGCGCACGGGTTTGTTGTCGTGAGCGATTATGCCGAGTTTGCCTATAAGTGTGACGATGTGTATCATCCTGAGGATGAGGGCGGAATTCCGTGGAATGATCCGGATGTCGGTATTGAATGGCCGGATGTGGGTGAAGTAGTGCTGAAGGAACAGGACAGAAACCGGATTCCGCTGCGGGAACAGAAGATCATGTTCTGATACGGAGGTGTGCCGAATGAAGATACTTGTGACCGGCGGTGCCGGCTTTATCGGGTCGAATTTTATCTATCTGCTGCTCAGAGAACGGCCTGAATGGGAGATTGTTTGCGTTGACGCGCTGACCTACGCGGCCAATATCCATACGCTGAACGAAGCCGCGAAAAGTGAAAAATTCACATTTTATAAAGAGGATATCCGTAACCGGGACGGGATATACGCGATCTTTGACAAGGAACAGCCGGATACGGTTGTCAATTTTGCCGCGGAGACTCACGTGGACCGCAGCATTGAGAACCCGGGCATCTTTCTTGAGACGAATGTGCTGGGTACGGCTGTGCTGATGGACGCCTGCCTGAAATACGGTGTGGAACGCTTTCATCAGGTGGGCACGGATGAAGTATACGGTGACCTGCCGCTGGACAGGCCGGATCTGCTGTTCCGGGAGGATACGCCCATTCATACGTCATCACCCTATTCCGCTTCCAAGGCGGGCGCGGATCTGCTGGTACTGGCGTATTTCCGCACTTTCGGCCTGCAGGTGACGGTTTCACGGTGCTCGAACAACTACGGACCGTATCAGTTCCCCGAAAAACTGATTCCGCTGATGATCAACAACGCGACGCACGGTAAGCCGCTGCCGGTATACGGTAACGGTCTGAACGTACGTGACTGGCTGTATGTGGAGGACCATTGCAGGGGCATTCTGGCCATCCTGGAGAAAGGAAAAACCGGTGAGGTATACAATCTCGGCGGACATAATGAAAAAACCAACATTGAAATTGTGCGCACGATACTGCGGGAACTCGGCAGGCCGGAATCCCTGATTACCTATGTCGGAGACAGAAAGGGACATGACCGGCGTTACGCCATCGATCCGTCAAAGGCGAACCGTGAACTGGGATGGCAGCCGACTGTCATGTTCGCGGACGGCATTCGCATGACAATCCGCTGGTACACGGAACATACCGGCTGGCTGGATGAATGCACCTCCGGTGACTATGTCAACTATTATGCCCGTATGTATTCGGGCAGATAAGGAGAACCGGAGATGAAAATTCTTGTGACCGGCGTGAACGGTCAGCTCGGACATGATGTGATGAATGAACTGGCGCTCCGCGGGATTGACGGTATCGGCAGCGATATCACGGGTGCATACGCGGGTATGTCCGACGGAACGCCTGTGACGGGCATGATGTATGTGCCGCTGGATATTACGAACCGTGAATCTGTGGAGTGTGTGATCCGAGAGACAGGACCGGACGCTGTGATTCACTGCGCTGCCTGGACGTCGGTGGACGCGGCGGAGGAGACGGAAAACAGGGACAAGGTATATGCCGTAAACGCGCTCGGACCGAAATATCTTGCCGGGGCATGCGCGGAAAACGGCGTGAAGATGATGCTGATTTCCACCGATTATGTGTTTGACGGACAGGGGACTGAGCCGCGTGAACCGGATGATGAGGCATACTGCCCGCTTAATGTGTACGGACAAACGAAACTGGCCGGGGAAAAAGCGGTACGCGAATGCTTGCGGGAGTTCTTTATCGTCCGTATCGCGTGGGTGTTTGGGCAGAACGGCAATAATTTTGTGAAAACGATGCTGAAAGCCGGAAAGACACATCATGTTCTGCGGGTTGTGGATGATCAGATCGGTACGCCGACTTATACGGCGGACCTGGCCCGGCTGCTGGTTGATATGATTCTGACTGACCGTTACGGGATTTATCACGCGACCAATGAGGGCGGGTTTATCAGCTGGTATGATTTTGCCCGGGAAATCTTCCGGATTGCCGGTACGGACAATGAGATTATTCCGGTTACAACCGCGGAATACGGCGCGGCGAAAGCAAGACGTCCCTTCAACAGCAGGCTGAGCAAGCGGAAACTGGCTGAAAACGGCTTCAAACCGCTGCCGGACTGGCGTGACGCGCTGAGAAGATATATCGCGTCACTTGATCTGTCAGCCATGAATTAAAAGCATCCGGACCACGATCAAACACGTGTGTCCGGATGCTTTTTCAGATCTGATGTTCAAGCGGATCAGTTATCGTTTTTTATCTTTTCCCATTCACCCGCGAGTTCAAGCAATGTTCTTTTAAGTTCGCCGCACAGGGGTGAGCATTCCAGATCGTCATTGACCGTGAACAGGACCTCACGCTTGAACAGCATATCCGGAAGCGGGTAATAGTCGAATCCTACACACAAACCCGAGAACCTGATGAAGCTTTGCGGCAGGAAGCAGATCCCGCATTTCCTTTTCGCGAGCCTGACGGCAACCGAATTGTGATCAATGTTGATCACCTTTGACGGCTGAATTCCGTAGTATCCGAAGAAAGCATTCACTTTTTGACGTAACGGCTGTTCCTCGTCGAGTAAGATGAACGGCGAACCGTTGAGCAAAGAGTAATCAGGAATCATGCTGCCGCGTTCGCGTGAGTCTGACAGCTTCTGCACGAGCGGTGAGCCGGAGGGCACAACAAGCATATATCTGTCATGAAACAAAAGTTCCTGCCGGAATTGTTCCGGAAGACCGGAATGTGTGCTGATGAAGCAGTCCAGCTTTCCGTCACCCGAAAGCTTTACCAGATTATCCATCGTAGCGGCCCGGATCGTTAACAGACAATCCGGATGAGTTTCCGACAGCTTCGCGACCGCTTCCATGACAATGGAGTCGGCATAGGAAACTGTCGCCCCGATGGACAGGGAGATCATTTCGCCTTTGTCAACGGCTTTGATCTTTTCCTCGAAACGATCCGTCAGCTTCTGGCGCCTGCGGATGAGGTCGACATACAAGCGGCCTTTCACCGTCAGGCTGACAGGATTTGTTTTCCGATTAAAGATCTTGAAGCCCAGTTCCTGTTCAAGCCGGATCAGGCTGTTGCTCAGTGCCGGCTGTGTCAGCCCGGTTGCCCTCGCCGCGCCCGTGATGCTGCCATGCTCCAGAATTCTCAGCACTGTTTCGTCTGCAGAGTTCAAATAAACGGCCTCCGTAATCATAACTCGGATATTATGAAGAATAACAAGTATATTATATTTTTGCCGGGAAAGGATTGCAACAGCAAATATTACAAAATTATGAAATATTATAAGCTATAGACATTGATTTTGTTTGACAAAGAGAACAGGATATTATATACTTTTTAATCATGTGAAACATTGATGATCCGGTTCGGATACAGACCGGGGACACTTTCCGCCGTGAAGACAACCAGAAGGGAGAAACCATTTATGAAAGAACAGATTATCGGTATTCTTGAGCAGGTCAAGGGCGGCATCAATTACGCGGCTGAAGAAAAATTGATCGATGACAAACTGCTTGATTCCTTTGATGTGATCAGCCTGATCAGCGAGCTCGCGGACACGTTTGATGTGGAGATCGGGATCGATGATATGCTGCCTGAAAACTTCAACAGCGTTGACGCGATCTGCGCGCTCGTGGAGAGACTTCAGGAAGACGCGTGATCCTTGGTTCCTGAAAGCCGGCCGATGGATTTATCATCGGCTTTCTTTTTGTAAGGACGGAATGCCGGTACGCTTTTGCCGGACTGTATGTTAGGATGTGAACGTATGGCTTATGTTTCTTTGGAATTCCTGGGTTTCCTGATACCGGTTCTGCTGCTGTACTATCTGATTCCGCGCCGCTTTCAGTGGGCGGTCCTGCTTGCGGCCAGCTATGCTTTTTATCTGCTGAACGGAATCCCTCAGATCGCGTTCATTGTATTTACAACCGCGGTTACCTATGCTGCCGGTCTGATCATGCAGAAAACCCGGGACGAAAACAAAGTGAAGCTTCAGGATCCGGAGCATCCGCTCAGCAAAGAGGAAAAGAAGGAACTGAAGAAGCGGATGTCCGCAAAGATCCATCTGGTGCAGACAATTGCCCTGCTGGTTGATCTTCTGGTTCTGATTGTTGTGAAGTATGTTCCGTTCCTGGCGCAGATTTCCAACAGCCTGCTGAACGCACTTCATATTTCCTTTCAGTTTCCGGCATTCTCGATTCTGGTACCGCTGGGTATCTCCTTCTATACCTTTATGTCGATCGGCTATCTGATTGATGTAGGCAAAGGGAAATATGACGCGGAACGCCATTTCGGCAGGTTCGCGCTGTTTATTTCGTTTTTCCCGTCCATTGTTCAGGGCCCGATCAACCACTTTGACGTGGTCGGTGTGCAATTCCGGGAAGGGCACAAGCTGGAATATAAAAACCTGAAATACGGCGCGCAGCTGATGCTGTGGGGCTTCTTTATGAAGCTTGTGATCTCGGACAGAGTTGCTCCGATGGTTGCCAAAGTCTTTTCCGCCGATTATGCCGGCTATTCCGGAACGGCTTTGTTTCTCGGAGTGCTGGCATACGCGATTCAGATCTACGGAGACTTTGCAGGCGGCATCAATATTGTGATCGGTGCCGCGCAGATGTTCGGCATTCAAATGCCCAAAAACTTCACACAGCCGTATTTCGCTGAATCCATGACGGATTACTGGCGCAGATGGCACATCACGCTGGGTGACTTCATGCGGGAATATGTTTTCTTCCCTGTGATGCTGTCCAAACCGGTCAACCGCATATCGAAATTTTTCCGTTCGAAATTCGGTCCGGGGGCAACCAAACTGGTTCCTTCGATTGCCGCTCCTTTTGTTGTTTTCATGCTGATGGGCATCTGGCACGGCGCCAGCTGGCAGTGGATTGTTTACGGACTGTACAACGCGATTGTGATTGCCGGCGGCGTAGCACTGACGCCTTTGTTTGATAAGCTAACCGCCAGGATTCCGCGCTATCAGACGGCATTCTCCTGGAAACTGTTCAGAATCATCCGTACGTTCCTGCTGACCTGTGTCGCGAAGGTCATTACGCAGTCCCCCGGGTTGGGCGCGGCTTTCGCGATCTTGAAAAAGATATTGACAAACGTTGATCTGAATCTGCTGGTTATCAATAACGGTAAACTGTTTGAGCTCGGAATTTCCCCGAGAAGCATGCTCATTTTGCTGGCCGCGCTGCTGGTTCTGTTTGTGGTGGACCTGCTGAAAGAACGCGGTGTTCAGATTCGCGACCGTATCAGCGAACAGCCGTTGGTGTTTCGCTGGATGCTGTATATCGCGGTGATCTCGGTTATAGTGATATTCGGATGTTACGGTGCCGGATATGACGCGTCCGCGTTCATCTATCAGGAATTCTGATGGTCTGTATGGAATTCGAGCAGAAAGGATTGTTGCGGTAATGAACTGGAAACAGATAATACGTATTATCTCTTTCTCCCTGGTTCTGATACTGGTTTTCGTCGCGCTGAGTGATGTTTTCGAAACCGAAGATACATTAATTGCCCAGCGGTATAACCTGTTTAAAACCTTTAGCCCCGGTATGATCGATGCCGTTTATATCGGAACAAGCGCCGTGGACCGCTACTTTATTACGGCAAAGGCTTATGATGACTACGGTATGGCTGTATACGATGTTTCAAGTGACAGTATGCCGGCATATGCTTATCTGCCCTTGGTAAAGGAAGTACTCCGTTATCAACAGCCGAAGCTTTTTATTTTCGATGTCCGTCCTTTTATTACATCGCCGTCCGCTACGACCAGTATGGCAAATGCCAGAAAGGTTATCGATACGCTGGATTTCTTCAGCCCGGGAAGGTTCGAAATGATTTTCAGAACGGCAAAGCATCTGCACGGACTTGAACCTGATACGTACGGGTTCATTCAGCCCGGGTTGCTTTTTACCTTCATTTCCGATCACGGGGAATGGGATGAGGATGATTTTTCAATTGTCAATCAGCCCGTGTCCAAATATCTCGGTTATCACCTTTCCACAACGACCGCGACAGGAGCCGAGACTCTGAAAGCATCCGTATACGCCGAGGAAATGAACGCGCTGAATGAGGCAAATGAAGGGTATCTCCTTGAATTGATTACTTTTGCCAGAGAAAAAAACCTGAATATTCTGTTTGTGGACAATCCGCATTACGTGGATGAGGCAAAGTCCTCAGTAACAGATACAATCTTCTGTCTTCTTGAGGACGAAGATATACCGTATCTCAATTTGAATACGGATGAGATTATTGCACAGTACTTTAACCGGAAAAAGGATTTTTATAATCAGGGTCATGTTAATTATAACGGTGCCGTGAAGTTTACGGACCTCTTTGCCAAATGGCTTCACGAAAATTATGATTTCCCGGATCACAGGGAGGATTCCGCGTATGCGGAATGGAACGGTGTGTATAACAAAATCCAGAAGCAGGTAAAAAAACTGCGTGACAAGAATAAGAAGTAATAGGTAATGATCACGGATGATTTGATACAGCCTGCAGAGTCCGAATGTAATGAAAAGCGATACAGAGAGGAGGCATACGGAATGAGAAAAATGATAACCCTGTTGCTGATTCTTGTGCTTGTTGTCGGCTGCGGAGGCACCGCGCTGGCCGCGAAACCCTCCTTTTCCCAACAGCCGGAAGATATTACTGTGGTTGCGGGGAAGAGCTGTGTACTGACAGTACAGGCCAGGAATTACAAGTCACTGACCTGGGTTTTTGTCAATCCGAAAACCGGTAAGGAGATCACCGGTAAAAAAATCGCCAGGTCAATCAAGGGACTCAAGACCACCGGCCCCAACAAACAATCCTTTACGCTGAAGAATGTTCCGGAATCCATGAACGGATGGTCCTATTACTGCAAGCTCGGCGGAGACGGGTTTACCGTGAAATCCGATATGGCGCGGATTTTCATTAAGGGTATGGAAATTCCGACGCCGACCCCGGAACCGGTTACACCGACAATTACCAAATTGTCTGCGTCACCAGTTGTGCCGGACGGCGGTTCATGCAGCCTGACAGTGAAGGCGCAGAACGCAAAGGTATATAAATGGATATTTGTTCATCCGAAAAGCAAAAGAGAGTATAACGCGAAGACGGTGATGAAAACCTTCAAAAAGTTGACGATTTCCGGCGCCGCCAAAGCAAAGCTCACATTGACAGATATTCCGAAGGAAATGAACGGATGGTCCGTTTACTGCAAATTGACCAACGGTTCGTTCACGGCGAAAACCGATCCGTTGATTATCATGATTGAAGGTATGGAACTGCCGGCCGGTGTACAGACGCCCGCACCGACACCCACACCGACGCCGAAACCCAAGAAAACCAAAGCACCGCAGGCAACACCCGCGCCTGTTTCCGACGGAACGGTCACGATCAGCGCGGAAGGTGCTCTGCTGAGTGCCGCCGGCTCCGCGGATGAACCTTCGGCTGTGCTTACGCTTACGGCGCCCGCGTCCTTTACTGTTACCGCTGCCGGTGAAGTGGATTATTGGGTGATCAACGGAATCACAGTTTCAGCGGACACCGCGGCGAACGTATTCACGCTTGAAGGTGTAACCGCGGATATGACGATTACGGCGCATATAAAATAATCGATACTGCCTGGAAACGGAGATTGACCGCGATGCAAAAGACACTTCTTGTTATGGCTGCCGGTATGGGTTCCCGATACGGCGGAAACAAGCAAATTGACGGCATGGGACCGCATAATGAAATACTGATGATGTATTCCGTTTTTGACGCGATGAAAGCGGGATTCGACAAGGTTGTGTTTGTGATCAAACGCGACTTTGAGACGATGTTCAGGGAAAAATTCGGGGACATGATTTCAAAGAAGATCCGTGTGGAATACGTGTTTCAGGACATGAACGATGTTCCGGCGAGATGCAGTGTTCCGGCTGAACGGACGAAACCGCTGGGTACCGTGCAGGCGATTCTCGCGGCCCGCAATATTATTCATGAGCCTTTTGCCGTGGTCAACGCGGACGATTACTACGGTGTATCCGCGTTTGCAACCATGGCGGACCATCTTGAAAAGCTGAGAGACAGCCGTCATTCCTGCATGGTGGGCTATTATCTGAAAAACACGGTCAGCGAACACGGCCATGTAACACGCGGGGTATGTGATGTTGATGAATCCGGCCGCCTGTCCTCCATTAAGGAAACGTATAAAATCACACTGTTCCCGGATGGAACAATCCGGGATACGGCGACTGATCCGGCGGGTGTTCCGCTGAACCCGGACGGCCTTGTAAGCATGAATTTTTTCGGCTTTACACCGTGGATCTTCAAGAAAGCCGAAGAAAATTTCGCCGCGTTCCTGAAGGGGCTGCCTGAGGGTGAGCTGAAAGCGGAGTATGTACTGCCGACGCTTGTGGATCAGCTGATGCATGAGGAAAAAATGCCGGTGGATGTGCTCAGTACGGACGCGGTATGGTTCGGAGTGACTTATAAGGAAGATAAGCCTTATGTTCAGGCTGAACTGAAAAAGATGCACGATGAAGGGGTATATCCGGAGACGCTGTTCTGAGAAACTGTGTTTGCTCCGGAACAAAAAAGGTTGTCAGTGAACACGGTAAAGTGCCTGTGTGCAATGACAACCTTTTTATTTATGCCTGCAAACGGCTGTTTGGCGCGCTGTGACCGTTAACGGTTCACAATCAGCCAGATCAGTGCCGCGCACAGACCGAGTGCCAGCAGGAGCAGACCGTAGCTGACGCTTCTGGAAATATACCGGTTTGCCTTGTATGTTTCTTCTTTCAGGGCGAAAAGACGGGCTACGTGGTCTTTTCGCCGCCCTTTGTATTCTTTTTCATGGAACAGGGCGTCCATTGCCGCGTCGGACCGGTTCATCGCGTTGCCTGCCATCAGACGGATATGATCGCTTGCCGACAGGGCGCGATCCGCTTTCTTTTCTCTGCGAAAAAGTGTACGGCGCAGGGCAACCATCGCGGTATCCGACGCCTTATCCAGTGCGCGTGTGATGCCCGTGACACAAGCCGGAACCGTTTTTGTGCAGAGGCGGTTTTCAACGGCGTGCTCCAATCCTCTGGTGATCGCTGTTATGCCGGCCGGCAGTAATTTCATACAGAACGGATTGTCGATCAGTCTGTCCGCGGCGCGGCCGATCAGCAGACCGACGGCAGGCAGTACGCGCTCCGCCAGCGGACGGTAGACACGGTCTTCCAGATCCAGCCACGCGGGCCAGCGGTTTACGTAGCGATCTTCCTTCATCAGGAATTTTCGGATCAGGCAATATCCCGCCGCGCCGATCGCGAGTGAAATCAGCGCGCCTTTGATATTCTCTCCGCTGAACCAGTGAATGACAGGTTGGGATGATACTCCGCCGAGGAACGGCGCTGCCTTGTCAGCCAGACGGCCGGCGGTAAGGTCGGGCAGCATGCCGAGAACAGGCAGTACAGAAGCACTCAGCCCCAGCGCGACGGCGGAGGCAGGGGAAAGATAACGTGTCATACCGTTGTATTTTTGCTGCAGTTTCGCGTCTTTGTTTTTCTGATGGAAGATACAGATATACAGTTTGGTCATATAGGCGGCTGTGAGTCCGCCGGAGAACAGGAACAGGATCTCCGCCGCTTTGTATACCCACGCGCCGTTTTCGGCATACTGCTCGAGAATCGCTTCGTGCAGCAGGCTCTTGGACAGGAAACCGTTGAAAAGCGGCATGCCGATAATACCCAGATATCCCATCGCGAAACAGAAATGCAGAAACGGTTTGCCGCGGCCGAAACCTCTTATTGTATTCAGATCCAGACTGTGCGTGTTCATATATACGGCGCCGGCGCACAGGAACAGGTCCAGCTTCAGCAGGCTGTGGTTCACCATATGCAGTACGGTACCGCGGATTGCCGTGCCGCTTTCCTCACCCAGCAGTACGGTCATCGCGACGCCCGTCAGAATAAAACCGATCTGGCTCATGGAGGAACAGGCGAGTGTCCGCTTCAGATCCACGGAGAAAACCGCCATCGCCGCGCCTAGCACCATGGTGATCATCGCCAGCAGAAGCAGGAAATTCCCCCAGCCGGGATCGCCCGCGAACAGATTGCAGCTGACGACGAGAATACCGAATACGCCGCCTTTTGTCAGAATGCCGGAGAGCAGCGCGCTGGCGGGAGCCGGTGCCACGGGATGCGCTTTCGGCAGCCAGATGTGAAGTGGGAAGACACCCGCTTTTGCCGCGAAACCGAAAAAGATCAGTGCTCCCGGCAGATACAGCGCGGCGGGGTTGCCCGCTTCGGCGGCATAATTGCGCAGGCCGCCGAACGAAAGCGTTCCGGTCATACGCCACATCAGGAACATGCCCATCAGGGTGACCATACCGCCGAGAATCGCGACGGCGAGATAGGTCTGCCCGGCACGCAGCGCTTCCCGTGTTTCTTCCTGCACGACCCACGGATAGCTTGACAGGGACATGATTTCAAAAAAGATAAAGGTGCAGAAGAGATCATCGGACAGAAATACGCCGACAGTGGCCAGAAAGGTGACCGCCGTAAAGCATGCATACCTGCCGGTGTGCCCGTGCCCTCTGAAATATCTGGGAGAGAACAGCGCGGACATTCCCCACATGAACAGGGCAATGACGGAGTAAAGGATCCGGAATCCGTCCGCCCGGAAGGTCAGCGGGAAGCCGCAAAGCGGGAAGGAGAAGGTCATATGCCCTCCTTTGAGTCCGTAAAGACCCGATGTCTGTATTAATGGGATTCTGTTTACCGGACGGGAACCGTTACACGATTGACGCCGCGTTAAGAATTTCAGTGAGCCATCCGGAATCGAAGGAAAGGAAGATAAGCGCAGCGGCCAGAACCGCGAGCGTCAGCTTCATTCTCCAACCGGGATCCGATGCCGGCTTCGCTCTGGATACAGTTGATTCACTGAGGAAGAACATATTGACGGCTGGAACAATGGCATACGCGCAGCACATAACCGCCGCGGTGACCATTGCCGCTGTGCCGGCAATGGCTCCGGCTGAGCCCAGATCCACTGCCGCGGTCAGCATCCGCCACTTGGACAGGAAGCCCGGCAACGGAGGAATGCCTGTAAGCGCGACAGCTGCCAGCATAAATACGGCGGCTGTAAATGGCATCCGTCTGCCGATACCGTTCAGGTCCTTCAGTTCGGCTCTGCCGCCGCGGACCAGCCAGATACCGGCGCAGAAGAACAGCGTTATTTTCATCAGCCCGTGGGATACCATATGATTGAGTGCCCCGGTCATGCCGGCCTGTGTCATCACGCAGGCGGAAAACAGCATATAGCTCAGGTTGGATACTGTACTCCATGCCAGCCTTCGTTTCAGATGCTGCTCACGGATTGCTTTGACAGCGCCGTAGAGGAGTGTAAAGGCGCTCAGCAGAAGGACCGCTGTCTGTGCCCAGGTGCCGGCGATCAGTTCCGTGCCGAAAGCATGGTATATCAGCCGGATCGCCGCGAACGCGCCCGCGTTGACCACTGCTACCGCGTGCAGCAGCGCGGTGACCGGCGTCGGCGCGACGGAGGCTTCGGGAAGCCAGCGGCTCAGCGGGAAGACAGCGGCCTTGGCGGAGAAACCGATGAAAGCCGCGACGAACGTCCCTCTGAGCAGCGTTTCATGACCGGCAGCCATTTCCGCGTTCAGGCATCCGCCGGCGGCAAATTCACCCGTACCGCCGAAGAAGGCCAGAACAATCAGCCCCATGAGGCCGAGCGCCGCCCCGCCTACGGTGTACTTCAGATAGGTGAGCCCCGCGCGGAGAGAATCCGGATCCTCATAATGCGTGACAAGCGGCAGCGTGATCAGCGTGAGCATCTCATAGAAACAATACAGTGTGAAAAGGTTCGCGCTAAGGCACAGCAGTACGGTGATTCCGAATGTCACGGTATAGAACCCCATAAACCGCGCGCAGTGCCTGTCTTCATCCATATACTCCGCGGCATACAGCCCGGCGAACGGCCACAGGAAACAGATCAGCCCGAGAAACACACGGTTTGTCGGATCCAGACGGAAGGAAAGCGTGAAACTGCCGGTGATCCGGAGCAGCTCCGTGCCCGGAATATCCCCGCTGAATATGAGATACACTCCGGCGCCTGCCGTCAGCAGGATGATGATTTCCGACAGTATGAATGTCAGCTTTTTCGATCCCCTGTATGTAAGGAAAACCAGACCGCCGCCGAGAAGCGCGATCAGCGGCGCGAGCATCAGTTTAAGCATTTTCCGGCTCCTTTCGGCTTCAGCAGAAGGGCAGTTCGGAGAAGAAGGAGATCAGGCGGTCCGGGAACATACCGCAGAATACCGTAACGGCGGCGAGCACGCCCATGGGAATCAGCATTCTCCATGTAACGGGAGCCTTTGTCAGCCCGCTCAGATCCGTATCCCTGCCGGGCCAGAAACCGCGGATTGTGATTGTGAGAAGATATGCCGCCGTGAGGATCGCGCTGATCAGCAGAACAGCGGGACCGACAATACGGAAAATGCCTTCCGTTTCAAGCGCGCCCTGCGCCAGATACCACTTGCTGACAAATCCGCCCGTCGGCGGGATGCCGATCAGGCCGAGCGATACAACGGTGAACAGACCGAGTACCGCGGGCAGACGCTTTCCGATGCCTTTCAGTTCATCGACTTTTGTAAGACCGGTTTTGCAGATAACAGCGCCGGCGAACATGAACAGCGTGCATTTTATCGCGGCATGGAAGGTGATATGAAGCATGGACCCTGTCAGCCCTGTTGCCGTGAGTGTGGACAGACCGAACAGGACATAGCTGACCTGGCTGACGGAGGAGTATGCCAGACGTTTCTTCAGACCGTTTTCTTTCAGCGCGAGCATGCTGCCCATGAATACCGTGATGAGCGTCAACACGGACCAGACCGTCTGGACCCATGTGCCGCGGATGAAATCCGCTCCGAAGCATTCAAAGACCACGCGGATTGTGCCCAGCACACCCATCTTGGTAATAATGCCGCTGAGAACGGCCGAAGCCGGTGCCGGCGCGGCCGGATGCGCTGTCGGCAGCCAGCCGTGAAGCGGGAACATGCCTGCTTTGGTACCGAATCCCAGGATCATGACCAGTGCGATGATCAGCAGGGTGCTTTCATGCCCCGCGGTCAGTGCCGGATCAAGGAACCCGCCCGCCGTAAAGGACAGAGTTGTTCCGTAATGATTGAGGAAGAAGATACCGAGCAGGGCCGCCGCGGCACCGAAAACCGAGTAGACAAGGTATTTGATACCCGCCGCGATTGCTTCCGGTGTACCGTTGTGCAGCACAAGCGGTAGCGTCATCAGTGTCATAGCCTCATAGAACAGGTAGAAGGTAACCAGGTTTTCCGCGGTGACCAGCGCGGCGAGCACGCCCTGTGTGATCAGCCAGAAACAGTAGAATCTGGGCTCGTTTTCCTCATGCTCCATATATTCGAAAGCATAGAAGCCGACCAGCGTCCAGACAGTACCGACAAGGATCAGGAAGAACCGGCTGAGGCTGTCGATCCGCACGGTAATACGCAGTACATCCGTGATCCGCCACAGGGTGAGCTCTTTTCCGGGCAGCAGGATCGCGGCGAGAATCATAGCCGCGGAAGTCGCGGTCATTGTGATACCCGTCCATACGCGGACATGTTTCCGGTTCTTCAGCCCTTTTGCCGTTCCGGCGATGATACCGCAGAGAATGGGAAAGAGAACAGGAATCAGCAGCCAAAGACATCCATTCATATTTCAGACCCTCCCAGTCAGCTGAAATTCGTCAGCCCCATACAGATCAGATCCAGCAGGGGTGACGCGAGGAAAAAGCACGCGAGGATTCCGGTACCGAGGATAATCATTGAAATGCCGAACGCCGGTCCGAAACGGGTTCTCTTTTTGACTGTTTCGCCGGGGCTCCAGATCAGTATCACAGTACGCAGGAAATAAAGAATGTTGAGCAGTGTGGAGACAACAAGCACGGCAAGCACCGCCACGGCAACCGGAACGGAACGGTTCAGCGCTTCACGGCCGAGAAGCAGCTTGGTTACGAAGCCGCCGGTAAACGGCAGTCCGACCAGACTGAACGCGCCGAGTGTGAAGGCGACGCCTGCTCCTTTCGCACGCCGGCCGGCTCCGGCAAGCGGCCCGAATTCGCAGCTTTCGCCGGATACCGTCTGTAACGCGTCCGCTGAAAGGAAGAGCAGGCTCTTGCTTGCGGAGTGCAGAAGCAGATGAAAGATTGCCGCGGCGTATCCGGCTTCCGAACCCAGCGCGACGCCCAGATAGATGTAGCCGATCTGCGCGACGGACGAATACGCGATCATTCTGCCTGTTTCTTTTGTCCGTATCGCGTCCAGCGAACCGATGATCATGCCGGAAAGCGCGAGCAGCATGATCAGGTTGTTGATACCGGAGCCTGATATCACTTCCGGACCGAATACACGGCAATAGCACTTGATCAGCAAAACAATGTAGCCCTTGGAAACAAGTGATGACAGGATCGCGTTGGACGCGGGCGTGCCGTTGGAATAGGCATCCGGTACCCAGGTGTGAAACGGGAAGAGGGCACTCTTGACACACAGGCCGACGGTGATCAGCGCGATGATGACAGTCAGACCGGTTTTGTATTCTCCGCCCGCGTGCAGCTTTTCCAACGCCTGACGGATATTTTCCATCAGCAGGTGACCGGTTACGTCATACAGCAGGATGACACCCAGCAGGAACAGCCCGCTGCCGATCAGGTTCAGAATCATGTACCGCATCGCGGATACCAGTGCTTTGCCTTTGCTGCGCGCGATGATCAGCCCGCAGCTGGCCAGCGTCATGATTTCCAGAAAAACATAGCCGGTGAACAGGTCGTTGGTATAAATCTGTGAAAGCAGCGCCGCGTTCAGCAGCAGGCACACGGTGTAATAGAGATTCTCACGGAATGAAGTGACCTGCTCCTCCATGCGGCGCGCGCCGCCGAGAAGGCTCATCAGCATAATGAGCGGAAAGACGATTGCCAGCAGCGCTTCCAGCTGCCCGAAACGGATCTCATTTCCCCAGGGCGCCGGGAAGTGCCCCATCATGAAGGTAACACTGCCTCCGGCCGAAAGAAGACCCGACAGCAGCATCACACCGCCGGATACACACAACGCGAGCACTGTATACCCGGTGACGCGGGCGGCTCTCGCTTTCAGCACGGAACAGAGAGCCGCTGACAGAAGGCAGAGAATAATGGAGAAAAGCGGGATGTCAGCCCACCAGCTCATCAGCTCTCCTCCTTCCCGGCGAGACGGCAGATCTCATCAATATCAAGGGAGTGATAGCGCCTGTACAGGCGGACGGTCAGTGCCAGCATCAGCGCCGTTACGGACACGGAAACCACAATGCCGGTCAGAACCAGACCCGCGGGAACCGGATTGATGAATGTTGTCCGCGCGGTCAGCTGATCGGGGTCCAGAATCGGCGCTTTTCCGCCTTCAATGTATCCCTGAGCGGCCAGAAAGAGAAACATCGCCGAGTCCATGAAGGAAAAACCGATGATTTTTCTGACCAGGTTCTTGTTCAGAAGCAGGGTTGTAAACCCGATTCCGAACAGGATAACGGCAGCGGCAGACACATAATTATCAGCAAGCTTTTGCAGCATCGGTTACATATCCCCTTTCCGGAACAGGGTGTAGAAAGCATACATAGTACAGCAGACAACCAGCCCCACCGCGATGTTGAGCGGAAGAATCAACCCTGCTGACAGGATCGCGCCGGGGGTTCCGGTTGTGATGACCGAGGGCAGGTGATTCGCGCCCGTGAAGAAGGAATATGCCTTGCTGAGGGCGTAGAAGGACAGTGCCGTGAAGCTGACGGTTTTGAACGTTCTGAAGGTGAAGAAGCGTTCCGTGCGGGCAAAGCCGAACGCGCTGAGGTAAAGGATCAGCCCGGCGCCCATGATCGCGCCGCCGCTGAAGCCGCCGCCGGGCCCGAGATGACCGTTGAGAATCACATAAATGCCGAACAGCTGAATAACAGGTACCAGCACCCGGGCGCCCGTCTGAAGAATCAGATCATTTTTCGGCTCGAAGTGACGGTCGTCATTCTCTTCACGCAGTCTGCGGTCGGTATCGCCCTGTGAAATGCGGAGAAGCAGGATCACCGTGCATACCGCCATGAAGAGGACATTGCTTTCTCCGAGCGTATCAAAGGCACGGTAGTCCAGAATCATATTTGCCACGAGGTTGGTGGCGCCGCCCTCTTCAAGCCCTTTTTCCAGGTAACGCTGCTGTACCTCGTTCTGTGTCGGCTTTTCAACCCCGCCGAAGGAAGGCAGGTCCGTAACGGTGAACAGCAGAACAGCAATGATCATGACGGCGGCAAGCACGGAGAAAACCCGGTAGACCGCGGTTATCCGTTTCTTGCTTTTTTCGAAGCGGTTGTCGAGATTGCGCCCGGACCATCGGATATTGTTTTCATGCGTGACAAGCATATCCGCGTCGCCGGGCCGGTTATCCGGCACGCTTCCGGTCAGTGTACGGATCTGATCCGTATCCAGCGGGCTCTCACTTTCGGTGAAAAACGCGCGGAGAACGCGGAAACGGTTACTCATTGTGATTTCCGCCTCCTTTTCCGGCTTCTTCATCGATCACATGAATTTTCTTCAGTGTGATGAACATCAGCAGGGAACTAACTCCGGCGCCGACAGCGGCTTCCGTGATGGCCAGATCCGGACTCTCCAGCAGAATCCATACCAGCACCATGACCGTACTCTGCGCCATGAAGATCAGGCATGTCGCCAGCAGGTTCTTCGTGAGCACAACGGCGATCGCGTTGAAGATGAGGATCAGGAGCAACAGCAATAAAAACAGATTCATTCCCGTCTGTCCTCCATTTCCTGTGAAAGATCCGGATTCGTTGTGATTTCAAGCCGTGCGATCAGATGACTGCTGACTGGCGAGGAAATCCACAGGAACACAACAACAAGGATCAGTTTGAGGCTGGTCATTGAAAAGCCGAAGGCAATGACCAGAGACAGCACCGCCAGCAGAACACCGAGTGTGTCGTTGACAGCGGCGGCGTGCATACGGTTCAGCACATATTTGAACCGGAACGCGCCGAGAACACCCGTAATGAATGTGAACAGCGCGCCTGCCATCAGAACCGCGCTGATGATGAAACGTACGGTCTCCATCAGGATCGCGCTCCTTTCGTTCCGGACTCCTTGTCCGCCTGCTTTTTCAGCCGGATACCGATACAGACTTTGCTCAGCAGCGCGACCGCGAGGAATGACAGCAGGCAGAAGATCAGCGCGATATCCGCCAGATAGCCTTCGCCGAGCAGTAACGCCAGAACGCAGATGGCAACGGTAACGAGCGTTGTCAGCATATTGGCGCCGACAATCCGGTCCGCGACCTTCGGACCGCGGATCAGCCGGATCACGCAGAAAAGGATCAAAACTCCGATCACGCCGAGGGAAATCTTCGCCATGAGATTCCATGCCTCACTCAATGCGGTCACACTCCTTTCTCTGCCGCTTTCTGTTCGAGGCGCGAAACATGCTTTGTCATACTGTTGTCCGGGTCATCGACTCCGTCACCTGTGGTAATATCCAGTGCGTGAACGGTGAGCGAACCGTCTTCCAGATACACCGTGATGGTACCCGGCGTCAGCGTGATGGAATCCGCCAGCACCGTACGCCCGACGTCGGTTCTGAGATCCGGAGTGAACCTGATCAGTTGCGGGCGGACCTTTCCGGGTCGCCAGATCAGCTTCATCACACGCAGCGCGGAACGAATCACCTCCCGCAGCAGATACGCAAGGTAGGCGATGATTTTCGGGAAGCTTCGCAACAGCCGCATTTCCCGCTTCGGTGTCAGATCAAGCGTTTTCAGGGCAAAAAACCAGACTGCTCCCGCGACCGGGAGCCCGATGAGCGCGATCTCCCATGTCAGCCGTCCGTTCAGGATCAGCCAGAGACAATAATACGCAAGAAACATTCCGATGCTTTCTCCTTCGCGTAAGATGTACATGATATTTTACTCTGTTCCGTAAAATTGGCAAGCTGTACCGCGCGCCTTTGAAAACAGGCTTTATATCTTATAAAATACGCCCGTTTCTCGCGAAACGGGCGCGTTTTCGTGTTCTTATTCGTAGGATACGCTGCGAAGCTCATTCTTTTCATCAATCATGACGATCAGGGTGCGGCCGGGGCGGAGAGAAATTTCATTTCCGTCAGGCCCGTAGAATACGGTGCGGCTTTCCATATCCGCGCGCTTCCAGTAACCGGCGATATGACGGCCGTTCATAAAGAAGTCCGCGTTGCCTTCGCCGACATTCTGCATATCCGGAGCGTCAAAGGCAACGTAGTTGCAGTCGGTATCCTGAATGATCACGTTGGTGAAGGTAATCGGGGTACCGGTCTTGCGTTCCTTGTACAGATCAGGGTTCTTTGGGTCGCTCAGAAGATAACGGTAATAGCAGTCATCATCCTCGTCGTATTCCAGCAGACTGTTGTAGGCGCCGCCTTCCGCCTCGCCCCAGGTAACGCGGATGCTCAGCGCGTCATCACCGTCAGTCAGCGGTTCATCCGCAAACAGCCAGGCATGTTCCGCGGCAGTCTGGTCTTCCGCGGGCACGGACGCCATCCGGGAAAGGAAGGCCTGCACGTTGTTGGGAACGGCGATGCGCTCATCCCTTTCGAAGAGCTTTCCGCCCGCTCTGTTCGGAGCAATTCCGTCAAAATCCAGATTCTTGTCAAAAACACCGAGCTCGCGGAGCAGTGCCCTGTAATTGGTTTCTTCATATTCCTGACCGCCCCAGTGTACGAAAGCGCAGTCCCACTCCTCACGGATGCGGATATGACCGACGCGGGCGGAACGGATCGGGCCGGCGATCGTCGGCATCAGATCCGAAAACAGGCAGGAAATGCGGGTGGTGCCTTCGCGATACAGGGGAGTTTCATAGAATACGTCGGCATAGATCACATTCCACGGGGCTACTTTGTTGATACCGCCGCCGGAATTGCTGATCTGCACAAGCAACGGAAAATAACGGCCTGTGGCGGCAAGACCGGCAAAGCCGTCCGGCACTTCAATATCCGCCAGAACGCGGCCTGTGGTGGGGCTGACGCCGTCAATACGGGGATTAACGCCGACATCAGCCGGTGTAATGCCGCGGTTTTCATACGGGTCAATGGTGACGGGATCCGCCACGGCGGCGACGGAAGCCGATGCCAGAATCAGACAGAGCAGAACGCATAAAAGTTTCTTCACGGCGATTCCTCCGATAACTTAGTGAGTATACAAAACAACAGTTCATTCTATCATTTGCAGAATGAACAGTCAATCCTTTCAATCCGGAATATGAACCTTTTCCGCTTGTCACGGGAGACGTACGGGATTATAATGGAAATGTCAGGAAACAGAAGGAGGTCCCTCATGCGCAGGGAGAAGAACAGATACATTTTCGCGCCGGAGATGAAACACGCGTCCCGCCGTTCCCGCGGGCTGTACGTGCTGCTTTTTCTTGTATTGCTGGTTCTGATCGCGGCGGTTGTCAATATTATCATGGTACGCCAGGTGAATCTCGAAAGTATGAAGCTGACGGTGATGGATCTGCCTGCCGATCTTGAGCAGTATTCCATCCTGCATATCAGCGATCTGAACGGCGCCGAACTGGGTGAAAAACAGAACGCGGTGAGGACAGCGCTCGGCAGCACACGGTACTCCTGCGTGGTGATGACCGGCGATATGCTCGGCGAGGACGGCGATACGGCGGCTCTCGAAGACCTGCTGGCGCTGATGCCGGCGGAAACGCCGAAATTCATGATCTGCGGAAACAGCGACGGGCCTTTTGTAACGGATAAGGCACACGGGACGCTGTCCGTATATACGGAATGGGCGGAACGGCTGATGTCACTCGGTGTGACACTGCTTGACAGACCTGTTCCCGTGACCCGGGGAAAGGCAACTGTCTGGTTTATGCCGGAGGAACTGTATACGCTGGATCTGGACGGTCTGGAGTATGTATACCGGACGCAGCTTGACAGGCTGAATCTGACGGCAACGGCGCTGACCGCGGATGACGCCGCGAAAAAACGCGCGGCGGAATACCACCTTGAACGGATCGGTGAAATACGGGAAACGGTGAAGCAGATCAAACCGGAGGATGTGCAGATTGTGCTGACGCATACACCGCTGACCGAGGAATACGTGCGCGATATCGTGCGCTGGAGCGGCAAGGAGGATACATTCTCCATGCGGTATGCCTCGTTGATCCTCGCGGGGCATTATAACGGCGGCCAGTGGCGGATACCGTTTGCCGGCGCGATATGGGTCAACGGACTCGGATGGTTCCCGAAGGATGAACTGATACAGGGGCTGAGTTATCTGTACGCGATTCCGCAGTATATCAGCCCGGGACTCGGAAACGGGGATGCCGGAAGCGTTCTGCCGGGGCGGCTTTTCAATACGCCGACCGTAACCCTGCTTACTTTGACGCGCAAGGTCGTGTGAACGCGTAATACATGAATCAACTGTGGATGTCTGCATGTTCGGACGGAAGAAGGACGTGGCGCGCGGCTGCCTTCGGCGCACATATGATCCGCTGCCTCGCGGTGCGCCCGCGGAAGCCGCCGGCCGGAAAGGCGGGAAATGTATGACGGAGGCACTCGGACGCGCGCGCGCGCTGCTCGCGGATGTGACACCGCTGAAACGGGACTGCGGTACGCTGTGCGCGGCGGTATGCTGCCGGTCCGCGGAAACGGAACAGACGGGAATGCTGCTTTTCCCCGGTGAGGAGAAACTGTATTCCGGCAGGGACGGATATGAAATCAAACCGGCGGGGGAGGACCTTCTGCTGATTTGCAGCGGCATATGTGACCGGGACGAACGGCCGCTGTCCTGCAGGATCTTTCCGCTGCTGCCCGTTGTGCGTGAAAACGGAATCCGGGTTGTGACGGACGAACGGGCACGGTTTGTCTGTCCGCTTGCCGCGCAGGGAAAACGCGCGCTTGATCCGGAGTTTGTTGAAAAAGTACGTCTTGCGGGAGAAATCCTGCTTGAGGATGACGCGCAACGAGCCTTTCTGAAAAGGCTGACCGGTGAACACGATGAACTGAAGGAACTGAGATCACGGCTGGGAGGTGCCTGAAGTGTTTGAACGGATACCGGCGGAAAAACAAAAATACGGAAACGGGGAGAGTCTGCTGATCTGCGGCAATGTGATGAATGTGCCGCAGGAAATCAAGGCACTGTACGGAACGGTGCAGTGCGTGTACGTTGATCCGCCCTTCAGAACCGGTGAAAAGTTCAAACGGAAGCGTCCGTACGGGACGAAGGGCTGGAAAACGGGAACACCCGCGCCCTCCTATGACGCGTATAACGACCGGTATACGGATGAAAAGGCATATCTCCGGCTGCTCAGAAAACTGATTCATGTATCAAGGGAACTGCTGAAGAATGACGGGATTTTTTACCTTCATCTCGACTGGCGGATGAGCGCGCAGGCGCGGCAGCTGTGTGACAGGGAATTCGGGAAGACGCGCTTTCTGAATGAGATTATCTGGAGCTACGAAAGCGGAGGCCGCACCAAAAAATACTTTTCCCGCAAGCATGATGTGATTCTGATGTACGCGTGCTCCGCAAATTATAAATTCGACATCACGAAGGTGCCGCTGGACAGGACGGAAGTGCGCCGGAACCACATGGGCCGCGGAATGGATGAGGACGGGCGGATGTACGGGTATATCCGCTCCGGCGGCAAAGAATACCGATATTATGATGACGAACCGGTATACCCCGGCGATGTATGGAGCGATATCGGATTCCTGCAGCAACGTGATCCGGAGAGAACCGGCTATGCCACGCAGAAACCTCTTAAGCTGCTTGAACGGCTGCTGAAACCGGTTACGGAGCCGGGAGATCTTGTGGCGGATCTCTGCTGCGGCAGCGGAACGACCGCGGCCGCGGCGCAGGCGCTCGGCTGCAGGTTCGCCGCGATGGATCTCAGCCCGGAAGCGATCGCGGTTACAAAAGCCAGACTGAAGCCTGACAACATGACAGTGATCTGCCCGGAAACAAAGGACAGGGCGGAACTGCTGTGCGGATATGACAATGACAGCGGAAGATTGCGTGTGTACGGGATTACAGCGGAAAACAAGGCTTTTCCGGCGAAACATACACCGGAGGATTCGCTGGAATCGTGGGAAATGGGGCATATGGAGGAAGGCGTGTTCACAGCGGAACAGACCTTCCGCAGAAGCCACAGATATCCGGAACTGACGCTGGATGTGAAGATTGCCGAGAAGGACATAGATACCGTGCTCACGACAGACGCGGCGGGTGCTGTGAGGACCTTCCGCTATGTGCCGGAAAGCAAAGAAATTTAAGGCGCGGGATTGTATTTTTTTCCCGTCGGTGATACCATGAACAGGTAAAAAAGGACATCCGCGTGACGGATGAATGAACGAAAGACTGGGAGGACGAAACACATGGCTGCGAAAAAGAACGCGAAGACCGGAACCGAGACCGCCGTACGCAATGAGGAACAGGAAGCGAAACTGAAGGCGCTTGAACACGCGCTTGCCGACCTTGACAAGCAGTTTGGCAAGGGCGCCGTGATGCGGCTCGGCAATGATTCCGTGAATAAGGATATCAAAGTTATTTCCACCGGCTGCCTGACGCTGGACGCGGCGCTGGGAGTGGGCGGCGTGCCGCGCGGACGGATTATCGAGATCTACGGACCGGAATCCTCCGGTAAGACGACCGTTGCGCTGCATATTGTCGCCGAGGCGCAGAAACAGGGCGGCATTGCCGCGTTTGTGGATGCCGAGCACGCGTTGGATCCCGCGTACGCGAAGAAGCTGGGCGTGAATATTGATGAACTGTATGTATCCCAGCCGGATACCGGTGAGCAGGCGCTGGAAATTACCGAGGCGCTTGTTCGTTCCGGCGCGCTGGATGTGGTGGTGATTGACTCCGTTGCCGCGCTCGTGCCGAAGGCTGAGATTGACGGTGAAATGGGCGATTCCTTCGTCGGCCTGCAGGCCCGCCTGATGAGCCAGGCGCTGCGCAAGCTGACCGGCATCATCAGCAAAACGGGATGTGTCGCGATTTTCATTAACCAGCTGCGTGAGAAGGTCGGCGTGTTCTACGGCAACCCGGAAACCACGCCCGGCGGCCGCGCGCTGAAGTTCTATTCCTCTGTGCGCCTTGACGTACGTAAGGGTGAAGCGCTCAAGGGTGATGACAAGAACGTGATCGGCAACCACACCAAGGTAAAGGTTGTCAAAAACAAGGTTGCGCCGCCTTTCCGCACCGCCGAGTTTGATATCATTTTCGGCGAGGGCATCAGCGCTGACAGCATGCTGCTGGACCTGGCCGTGGAGCAGGAGATCATTCACAAGAGCGGCGCCTACTTCTCCTATAACGGCGAACGGCTGGCGCAGGGCCGCGACAACGCGCGCCAGTATCTGAAGGATCATCCGGAACTGTTTGCCGAGATTGACGCGCTCGTGCGTGAGAACCTGTTCACGAAGAAACAGGAAAACTCCGCCGCGGATGATGAAGCCGTGAAGATCCAGTCATCTGAGGAAGAGGATGACCTCGCGCTGCTGGAAATGGAACTGGATGACGAGAACTGACGTTGTTAGCACTCTCACAAGATGAGTGCTAAAAAATGCTTGCATTTCGATTTTTCGGGTGATACAATAACATACGGAAAACGGTTCGCTTTTTCCATCCGCCGTCCTGTGACGGCGGATGTCATTTTCGTGTGTGGTATGAAGGAGGTCTGTAAAATGGCAATTGCAAAAGAGAACGGTTCCGTATCGATTGACGCGCAGAATATAATGCCTGTGATTAAGCGCTGGTTGTATTCGGACAAGGATATTTTCCTTCGTGAAGCGGTATCAAACGCCTGTGACGCCATCACAAAATTCCGTATGCTGAATCCCGGTACGGAAGAGAAGATGTCCGTCGCGGTTGTTGTGGACAAGGAAAAGAAAATGATCCGCATTTCAGATACCGGCATCGGTATGACCGCGGATGAAGTGCGCCGCTACATCAATCAGGTTGCTTTTTCCGGCGCGAGCGAGTTTATGAAGCAGTTCGCGGAAAAGCCGGAAGAGAAAAATGACATCATCGGTCATTTCGGTCTCGGCTTCTATTCCGTGTTCATGGTGAGCGAAAAGGTTGAAATTGAAACGCTGAGCAGCACCGAAGGCGCTGAACCCGTACACTGGGTGTCTGAAGACGGCATGAGTTTTGAACTGTCCGAAGGCGCGCGCAAAACGCACGGAACGGATATTATCCTGCATGTGAGTGATGAGGAGAAGGAATTTCTGGAAACCTACCGCGTCCGCGAAGTGCTGAACCGCTATTGCGGCTATATGTCCTACCCCGTGATGCTGGAAGACGCGAACGCGAAACCCGTTGAAAAGGAAGTGCCCGTCGGCGACGAGAAGAATGAGGACGGAACGCCGAAAACGGAGAAGATCCTTGAAATGCCGAAACCGTCACAGATTAACGATACCGATCCGCTGTGGCTGCGCAAACCCGGCGACTGTACGGATGAAGACTATAAGGCATTCTACCGTAAGGTGTTCATGGATTATGAGGAGCCTCTGTTCTGGATTCATCTGAATGTGGATTATCCTTTCAACCTGAAGGGCATCCTGTATTTCCCGAAACTGAAGAATGATTTCGGCACCCATGAAGGGCAGATCAAGCTGTTCGCCGGTCAGGTGTTTGTGGCCGATAACATCAAGGAAGTCATTCCGGAGTTCCTGATGCTGCTCAAAGGCGTGATTGACTGCCCCGACCTGCCGCTGAACGTAAGCCGCTCTTTCCTGCAGAATGACGGCTATGTGAAGAAGATCAGCGCGCATATTACCAAGAAGGTTGCCGATAAGCTGAACAGTCTGATGAGCGCCGAGCGTGCGACCTATGAAGGATACTGGGATGATATCGCTCCGTTTGTAAAGTACGGGTGCCTCAAGGACAGCAAGTTCCATGAGATGGTGAAGACCGCGATCCTGCTGAAGACGACCGCCGGCACCTATAAAACGCTTGAGGAATACAAGACCGATAACTTCGAAAAGACATCGAAAAAGGTATATTACACCGCGGATGAGAAACGTCAGGCCGCTTCCGTAAAGCTGTATACGGACCGCGGAATCGATGTGGCGGTGATGAATACCCTGATCGACGGCAACTTCATGAGCTTTATGGAATATCAGGGCAATGAGGATGAACAGATCACCTTTGCGCGTGTGGACGCGGATGTGGACGGTCTGAAGCAGGAGAGCGACGAGGGATCGGAGCTGGACACGGATAAACTGCAGGAACTGTTCCGCAAGGCGCTCGCGATCGATGACCTGGAAGTGAAAGCCGAAGCCCTCGGCGATGAGAACCTGATCGCCATGGTGACAGAGGATGAGCAGATGCGCCGTTACAAGGAAATGAGCCGCCTGTACGGGCAGGATTTCCCGATTCCGGATCGCTTTACGCTGGTGCTGAACCGCAGGAATGAAACCGTAAAGCTCATTGCGGACAAGGATCCTGAGGATGAGATGACTGAGCTGCTGTGCAAACAGGTTTATGACCTGGCACGGATGGCCGCGCGCCCGCTTGAGGCGGATGAAATCACCGCTTTCCTGGAACGTTCCGGCAAACTGCTCAATATGGCAGCGAAAAACTGAGACCGGCCGGATACGGAAACGGACCGGACGGCGGACTGAAAAAGCCCGAAAATGCACGCCGGCGCGTACACGCGGGCGGAAATGACAAAACAACGGGGAGACGCCTGTAAAGAACAGGCGCCTCCTCTTGCTTTGCCGTGCCATATGGGTTACAATAAGGCTAAAGTAATTCTTGTGAAAGGACTTTCGCGATCATGGGCAAAAAGACGAAACTGTTCTCAAAGACAGAATGGTCCTGGATTTTTTACGACTGGGCGAATTCCGTATACGCGACCAATATCTCCGCGGCCATTTTTCCGATCCTGTATTCACAAGTGGCAGGCAAAGGAACTACCGCAGATATCCTTTACGGTTACGCGGTATCGCTGGCGAACCTGCTGGTGGCTGTGCTCGCGCCGTACCTCGGCTCGGTCGCGGACTTCCGCGGCATGAAAAAGAAGCTGTGGACCGCTTTCATGGTGATCGGTGTCGCGTTTACCGCGGTGATGGGCATTTTCGGTTCATGGCAGATGATGCTGCTTGGTTTCGTGATCAGCCGTATCGGCTTCAGCGGCAGCTGCCTGTTCTATGACAGCTTCCTCACGGACGTTACAACGCCGGAGCGGATGGATAAGGTGAGCACATGGGGGTACGCGATGGGCTACATCGGCGGATCGACGATTCCGTTCCTGATTTCCATCGCCGTTATGCTGATCATGAACATGAATGAGCTGAGTATGCGGATCGGCGTGCTGATTGTGCCTGTGTGGTGGCTGATCTTCTCCTTGCCGTTTATGAAGAATGTGCATCAGGTGTCCTATGTGGATACACCGCCGAAGGAACTTGGCCGTGTCGCGTGGAAAAATACGGTGAACACCTTCAGACACATACTGAAGGATAAGGCTGTGCTGTTTTTCCTGCTGGCGTATTTTTTCTATATTGACGGTGTGGATACGATTATTTCCATGGCGACAAAGTACGGTGACACATTGGGGCTCGGTTCCATCGGCATGGTGCTGGCACTGGTTGTGACACAGCTGGTGGCAATGCCTTTTTCCATCCTGTTCGGTAAGTGGAGCAAGAAGATCGGTTCACTGACGCTGATTGCCGTTTCCGTATTTGTATACGCGTTCATTACCGTGATCGGTTTCGCGATGGGCTTCCTGGTTGACTATAATGAAGCTGTCGGCCTGAGCATGGAAAGCGCGATCGCGATCAGCAGCGTGCTGTTCTGGGTGCTGGCGACACTGGTCGGTACCGTACAGGGCGGTATTCAGGCGCTGAGCCGTTCCTACTTCGGCCAGCTGATTCCGGCGGAACGCAGCGGTGAGTATTTCGGGTTCATGGATATCTTCGGCAAGTTCGCGTGCGTAATCGGTCCCGCACTTTATGAGCTGTTCTACACCATCACAGGCAAGGCATGCTTCGGGATCCTGAGCATCATTCTGCTGTTCCTGCTCGGCGCGCTTTTCCTGGGTGTCGGCAGAAAATACTTCAAACAGGCGGAGCATGAGGAGATTAACGGGTAAACCTGAAAATAAGCAACGGTCCGCGGTTTTGACAAATCCGCGGACCGTTATTTTTTACTGTTGTTCCGGATGTTCCTGATCAACCGGTGTAACTTGCCCTGCAGGGTTGCTTCGCGCTTCATGCTCATCGCGGCATCCAGCGCGCCGGCATGATAGTCATTGTTGTCCGGATCACGCCGGACGGCTTCGCGGAAAGCGACATGCGCCTCGTTATACCGCTCCAGCATCATCAGGGCGCGGCCCTGAATGAAATACCACGCGGCGTCGTGTTCACCGGTACGGTTGAGCTGACGCAGCGCGCTTTCCGGTGTGCCGCGCTCAAGCATCTTCTCGGCAAGACGTACGGCTTCGCTTGCGGGGAGTGACTGCCGGAACGCGGCGTGCTGCCGGGGCAGCGCGAGCCGCATGGCTTCTTCGTACGCGAGATTCAGCTCTACCATTTCAGCCATGGCGGCTTTTTTCTGATCCGGGTCCGTAAACTGATCCGGATGGATCTGCTTGACTCTTTTGCGGTACGCCGAGCGAACTTCATCCGCGTCCGCGCTGTACGGGAGACCAAGCACCTCAAACGGGTGTTTCACAATGACGCCTCCGGTTTACAGGCCGGTTTCCCGGCTGATCTCCGCTCCCAGCGACCGCAGTTTTTCTTCAATATGCTCATAACCGCGGTCAATGTATCCGGGTTCATAGACCTCGGTGGTGCCGCGCGCCATCAGCCCGGCGATGACCAGCGCAGCGCCGGCACGAAGGTCGGACGCGGTCAGCGGCGCGCTGTACAGCTCATTCACGCCTTCAATGATGGCTATCCGGTCCGCTACACGGACATGCGCGCCCATACGGCGGATTTCATCCAGATGACGGAAACGCTGCTCAAAAATCGTTTCCTGAATGATGCTTGTGCCATGGGCTGTGGTAAGCAGCGCGCTCATAGGTTGCTGCAGGTCCGTCGGGAAGCCGGGATAAACCTGCGTTTTGATGTTGACGGCGCGGTGCATGCCGGTGGAATGAACGCGGATCGCGTCATCATAGTCGGTGACCATAACACCCATTTCCAGCAACTTGGCGCTGAGCGCGTCCATATGCGTGGGTATGCAGCCGTTGATTACGACATCGCCGTGGGTGGCCGCGGCGGCAATCATCAGCGTGCCTGTTTCAATCTGATCCGGGATGACGGCATAATTGGTGCCGTGCAGATTCTGCACACCGCGGATACGGATCGTGTCCGTACCGGCACCTTTGATGTGCGCCCCCATGCTGTTCAGCGCGTTGGCAAGATCAACAATGTGAGGTTCCTTTGCCGCGTTGTAAATGATGGTGGTGCCCTTTGCCTTGACGGCGGCGAGCATGACATTGACTGTACCGCCGACGGTTGAGATATCGAAGAAGACGCCGCTGCCTGTCAGCTGCCCGGCTTCAACCTTGATAATGCCGCCGACCTCATCCGCTTCGGCTCCGAGCGCGCGGAATCCTTTCAGATGCTGGTCAACGGGCCGGGAGCCGATTTCGCAACCGCCGGGCGTCGGCACATGGGCTTTGCCGCAACGGCCGAGAAGCGCACCGAGCAGATAATAGCTGGCACGCAGACGCTGCGCGTTATGATAGGATACTTCATAGCCCTCCGCGGGACGCGGGTCCACGGTCATAAAGCGGCCGGGTTCGTAATCCACTTTTGCGCCGAGTTCGCGCAGAATATCCACAAGGGCATGGACATCCTCAATATCGGGCAGGTTTTCGATGGTGCAGACGTCATCGCTCAAAAGCGTCGCCGGAATCACGGCAACGGCGGTATTCTTTCCGCCGCTTACGCGAACCTGACCTTCGAGCGTGCGCCCGCCGGTGATCAGCATCCGTTCCTTCCCCGTCACAGAGTGTTACCTCCTGAAATGTTCGTAAATGTTTTCTGTTCATTATACACAAAACCTGTGAATATGACAAGTGTTTGCACCCGCCGGAACGTTATGATACAATCTGTCCGGGGATGTAGCCTCCCGGAGGGATGAGAGATGAAACGGTTTTTGTGCCTTGTGCTGTGCTTTCTGCTTCTGCCGGTATACGTACCGGCTGAGGAAACGGACGTTTCCTCTGTGCTGCCTTTCGCTGAATACACCTTTACGGGGACATCCGTGAAACGGAAATATGATTCGGATACCCTGATCTACCGTGTGGAAAAATTCAAAATGGGCGGTGTGGTCTGCTATCTGACAAAAGTATGGATGCGTGACCCGGGACAGCAGATTGTGAAGGAGACCGCCGAGTGGCAGAAGAATATTCAGCTGCCGGGTGTCATGGCTAAACGGATTCCGGACGCGGCACTGGTGATCAACGGGAGCGGATATGTAAGCCCCACATATCCGTGGATACCGGAAAACTATCCGGGAACGAATGAGGATTATTACTATACACCGCTCGGCTCACTGACGGTGACAAACGGTGAGCTTTACCGCAGACTGGAAGGCGTGCCTTTTACCGGGCTTACCCTGGAAAAGGACGGCCTGCATATGTACATCGGGGCGGACAATAACGATGTGCTTGCGGCGGAGCCTTCGCAGACATGGAGCTTCTATGACGGCTGCCCCATGGTGCTGGACGGAAAGGACATCCTGCCGGATGAATGGGATTTTGCCGATAAGGCGGCACGCCGTACCGTGATCGGAAAGGTGGACAATAACAACTATATTATCCTGTCCGTAACAAACGAAGGCGGAACGGGACTGACCCTGCGCAAGTGCAACTGGTTCCTGACGGAACGGCTCAGTCTGGAATGGGCGTATGACCTGGACGGCGGCCCTTCCTCCGCGTTGCTGTGCCGGAACAGGGGAAAGAAAACCTTCAAGCTGATGTTCGGCGGAAAGGCAAAAGACGCCGATGTGATGGGATTCCGTGAATTACCGTGATTTATTGATCCTGCGTACAACCTGGCCGAGACCGGCGGGCCGGGGCTTTCCGTTCCTGCCGATCACAATTTTCCGCGCCGGATCCGACGCGTGCCGGCCGGATCCGCTTTTACTGCCGTTCCCATCGGGGAGCGGCTTTTTCTTTGCCGTTTTCTGCGGGGGGACGTTCTTTTTGGCAGGTGCCGGACCGGCCGGCTTTCTGCTTTGTACGGCGTTGCCGGATTTGTTCAGCTTTTCCGGACGAGGTTCCCGGACTTTCGGCTCACTCGGCGTCAGCACCTCCATGGGCCATTCGCTTGTTTCCTCCCGCAGACGTTTTCCGATCAGCTTCTCGATCTGGTTGAGCTGCTTTACTTCATCAATACAGCAGAATGAGACGGCTTTACCGGTACGACCGGCCCGGCCTGTTCTGCCGATGCGGTGAATGTAGGATTCCGGTTCGTTGGGCAGATCAAAATTAATCACATGGCTCAGCCCCGCGATATCGATGCCGCGGGCCGCGATATCCGTTGCCACCAGTACTTTGCATTCACCGCTTTTGAACCGGTTCAGCGCTGTTTGTCTGGCTGCCTGGCTTTTATCTCCGTGAATGCCGGCGGCGTCAATGCCGTCACGGCCGAGATCGCGAACAATGCGGTCCACACCGTGCCGCGTGCGCGAAAAAACGAGCGCGTTTTCGAGGTCATCGCTTTTCAGCAGTTTTGCCAGAAGATGACGCTTATTGACTTTATCCACATAATACATGCACTGATCGATCGCGTCCACGGTGGAAGTGACGGGGTCCACCTTGATGTTTTCCGGATCGGTAAGCAGATCCATGGCAAGCTTTTCCACTTCGGCCGGCATGGTGGCTGAAAACAGCAGTGTCTGCCGTTTCTCCGGAATGCAGCGGACAATGCGGCGTACATCATGGATGAAGCCCATATCCAGCATGCGGTCCGCTTCGTCCAGCACAAAGATTTCCACGTGGTCCAGCCGTACGAAACCCTGACCCATCAGGTCCATCAGGCGGCCGGGGCAGGCGATGACAATATCCGCTCCGCGGTGCAGGGCGTCCACCTGACCGTTCTGGCCGACGCCGCCGAAAATGACCGCGCTCTCCAGACGCGTGCCTTTGCCGAACGCGACAAAGCTTTCATACGTTTGCATTGCCAGCTCGCGGGTGGGGGAAAGCACCAGCGCGCGGATGACTCTCGCGCCCGGAACGGGCGAGGGAGTTTCCTTCAGCCGCTGAAGTACCGGCAACGCGAACGCGGCGGTTTTTCCCGTACCGGTCTGCGCGCATCCGAGCACATCCCTGCCGTCCAGAACGGGCCGGATGGTTGCCTGCTGGATGGGGGTCGGTTCGGTATAGCCGCTGTTTTCCACATTTTTCAGAAGGATTGGCAAAAGCCCGAATGCATCAAAACTCATATCCGCTGTTCCGTTTCTCTATTAATACGCGCTTTGCCGGCGACCGGCACGCGAAGGAGAGTATACCACGAAGAAGCCGGTTGACGCAATCGCGGGTCCATCAATGACAGACAAATGAACGGACGGATTCGCCGGTCGCGGTACGCTGTTGATACCGCAAATGCAATTTTACAAATTTATTACGAAAATTCGCGCGGTTTTCCACAAGATAGTGGTACATGTGGATAAGTTATCCACCATATCCACTTTTGAAGATCAATATTTTCGTAAAATCGGGCGGCGTTTGGCATTTTTTGTACAAATTATTTTAGCGAAATTTAAAGTTTGGAGCGGCTGTATGGGGTTGGCAAGACAGGATAAACATTCTATAATGCAAACAACGGTAATGTCTTTTCCACGGGGCTTATCGGATGCATTTTTATCGTTACAGGAACAGAGAACGCAGTTGGACGGACTCTGTTTTTGCCGCGAAAGTAAAATGAATAAACAGGAGGAAACAGCAATGAAGAAATTTCTCAGAGTTCTGGCCGTAGCGCTTGTACTGACCCTTCTGACCGGACTGGCCGGTACGGCAATGGCTGCCGAAGCCAAAGGCACCTTCAAGTTCGCCACCGCGCAGGCCACACTGAACGGCGCGAAGACGATCAACAAGAGCTATACGCTTGCCACCAAGGCGAAGACGCTGACGGTGACGGTGAAGGTCACATCCAATGTAACGGGCGAGGAAAAGGATGTTGACGTTTACAGGCTGAAATATGAGGTTCTGAACGCTGACGGAAAACGCATCGGAAGCCAGGTCGCGCTGGACGCGCTGGCGGGCAAAACCACCAGCACCCAGACCTTCACCAACGTGAAGGCCGGCACGATCAAGGTCCGCCTTGTTTCCGGCGCCGCGGCGAAGAACCTGATTTACACGGTGAGTGTTTCCGGTGAATACACTGCCAGCCTGAACAAGACCAAGATGTCTCTCAAAAAGGGCGGCACGTTCACCCTGACATCCAGCTATGCCGGCGGACAGACCAAGACCTGGTCCAGCAACAAGACCAGTGTTGCCACTGTCAGCTCCAAGGGCGTTGTGACCGCCAAGGGCCCCGGCACCGCGACAATCACCCTGAAGGCCGGAAGCCAGACCCTGAACTGCAAAGTGACGGTCTACGCGCTTTCCGTTCCCAGCGGCACCTACTACACCAAGAAGTCCTATCAGCTGACGGTCAAGGGCGCTTCCGCCAGTGACAAGATCACCTGGAAAAGCGACAATACTGCCGTTGCCAAGGTCAGCACCACCGGTAAGGTGACAGGCGTCAGCGCCGGTACAGCCAAGATTACCGCGACCGTGAAATCCGCGGTGGACAACAAGACTTACACCTTCTCCAAATCCATGAAGATTGTGAAGAACCCCTGGCCCAAGACCATGACGGTTATTGCCGCCAAGAGACTGGCTCTGCGCAGCGGTCCGAGTACGAACAGCACGATTATCAAGTTCATCAACAACGGCGTTAAGGTTTCCGTATCCGCGATCAGCAACGGATGGGCCACCGTTACGGTAGGCGGCGTGAAGGGCTATATGATGGTCTCCTATCTGAAGTAATACGGTAAAATGATTTTCACCGTCCGCGTTCAGGCGCGGACGGTTTTTGTATGCCGGAACCCGGGAACGGGCGGGCGAACGGTTGAAACCGCTTGACAAATCAACGTTCGCTTACTATGATAAGCTTTGTTTCAAGCATTATTGATCGGAGGAGAGAACAATGGGCGAACTGACTATGGATAAACTCGTCGCGCTGTGTAAGAACCGCGGCTTCATTTTTGCCGGCAGCGAAATTTACGGCGGCCTCGCGAACACCTGGGACTACGGTCCTCTGGGCGTTGAATTCAAAAACAACGTGAAAAAGGCGTGGTGGCAGAAATTCGTGCAGGAAAGCAAGTACAATACCGGGCTGGACTGCGCGATTCTGATGAACCGTGAAGTGTGGGTTGCCAGCGGCCACGTCGGCGGCTTCAATGATCCGCTGATGGACTGCAAGGCCTGCAAGGCCCGTTTCCGCGCGGACAAGCTGATTGAGGATTTCACGAAGGGTGAAGAAACCGGTGACGGCTGGACCAATGCCGAACTGGAAAGCTATATCGCGGACCACGATATCGTTTGCCCTGTGTGCGGCAAAAAAGACTTTACCGGTATCCGTCAGTTTAACCTGATGTTCAAGACTTTCCAGGGCGTGAACGAGGGCGCGACCAATGAGATTTATCTGCGTCCCGAAACCGCGCAGGGTATCTTTGTGAACTTCCAGAATGTAATGCGTACGACCCGTAAGAAGCTGCCCGCCGGTATTGCCCAGATCGGTAAGAGCTTCCGCAACGAGATCACCCCCGGTAACTTCATTTTCCGTGTGCGCGAGTTCGAGCAGATGGAGCTTGAATTCTTCTGCAAGCCCGGTGAGGATCTGGAGTGGTTCAATTACTGGCGTTCCTTCTGCCGTGACTGGTTGCTGAGCCTCGGCATGAAGGAGAACAGCCTGCGCCTGCGCGATCATGAGCCGGAAAAACTGGCCTTCTATTCCAAGGCAACCACTGACTTTGAGTTCCTGTTCCCCTTCGGATGGGGCGAGCTGTGGGGCGTGGCGGACCGTACCGATTATGACCTGACGCAGCATCAGGAGCACTCCGGCAAGAGCATGGAGTATCTGGATCCCGTGACCAACGAGAAGTTTGTGCCGTATTGTGTGGAACCCTCCCTGGGTGTTGACCGCGCCGTGCTGGCTTTCCTGTGCAACGCCTACGAAGAGGAAGAACTGGAGGGCGGAGATATCCGCACCGTGCTGCATTTCCATCCGGCGCTGGCTCCTTTCAAGGCTGCCGTGCTGCCCCTGCAGAAGAACAAACTCGGTGCTCTCGCAAGCGAAATTCATGCCGAACTGGCGAAATATTTCCCTGTGGACTATGATGAGACCGGATCCATCGGTAAGCGCTACCGCCGTCAGGACGAGATCGGCACGCCGTTCTCCATCTGCGTGGACTTTGACACTGAGGAGACTCAGACCGTGACGATCCGTGACCGCGATACCATGCAGCAGGAACGCGTCGCGATTGCCGATATCCGTAAGTACATTGAGGACCGGATGAAGTTCTGATTTGAAGATGACGGGGTTGTCTCACAATGATCTGAAAAGATCGGAAGAGGCAACCCTTCTTCTTTGGTGAGAACGGCTGTCCGGAGTAAAGAAGGAACTGAAAAAGGAGAATGAACGATGAATATTGCGGTTGCCGGTACGGGGTATGTCGGTCTTTCCATATCTGTGCTGCTTGCTCAGCATAACCATGTTGAGGCGGTGGATATTGTGCCTGAAAAGGTGGAAAAGATAAACCGCGGGATTTCACCGATTCAAGATGAGTATATTGAGAAATACCTGGCTGAAAAAGACCTGGATCTGACTGCCACGCTTGACGGTCCGTCAGCGTATAAAAAGGCGGATTATGTTGTTGTGGCCGCGCCGACAAACTATGACAGCCGGAAGAACTTTTTCGACACCGGCGCGGTGGAGGATGTGATCCGGCTGGTGATCGCGAACAACCCGGACGCGATTATTGTAATTAAATCCACGATTCCTGTCGGCTTTACGGTTGCCGTACGTGAAAAATACCACTGTGACAATATCCTTTTCAGCCCGGAATTCCTGCGGGAGTCCAAGGCTTTGTACGACAATCTGTATCCGAGCAGGATTATTGTGGGTACGGATACTGAGAACGAAAGGCTGCTGAAAGCGGCGCATGATTTTGCCGGACTGCTGCAGGAAGGCGCCGAGAAGGAGAACATCGAAACGCTGTTTATGGGCTTTACGGAGGCGGAAGCGGTCAAGCTGTTCGCCAATACCTATCTGGCCTTGCGGGTGAGCTATTTCAACGAGCTTGATACCTACGCGGAGATGAAGGGACTGGATACCAAGGCGATCATTGACGGCGTATGCCTGGATCCGCGTATCGGAACGCACTATAACAATCCGTCCTTCGGCTACGGCGGTTACTGCCTGCCGAAGGATACCAAGCAGCTGCTGGCCAACTATGACGATGTACCTCAGAATATGATGAGCGCCATTGTGGACAGCAACAGAACCAGAAAGGACTTCATCGCGGATCGCGTACTGGAGATGGCGGGAGCTTACATGCCCGGTGAGGAATACAATATCAGCAAGGAAAACGAGGTCATTATCGGCGTATACAGGTTGACAATGAAGAGCAACAGCGACAATTTCCGGCAGAGCAGTATCCAGGGCGTGATGAAGCGTATCAAGGCAAAAGGCGCGACGATTGTGATTTACGAGCCGACGCTGGAAAGCGGAAGCACGTTCTTCGGCAGCAGGGTCATCGGCGATCTTGAGGAATTCAAGAAGATTAGCCGGGTAATTATCGCGAACCGGTATGAAAGCTGCCTGGATGATGTGTCCGGAAAGGTATATACGCGGGATCTTTTCAGAAGAGACTGACGGCGGAAAAAACGAAAAATAAAGCAAACGCGCAACACCGGACGGCGTTGCGCGTTTGCTTTATTCTGTTCAGGTAAGTGCTGTCAGAACAGCGCCTCCACAAAATCCTTCGCGTTGAAGGGCTGCAGGTCATCAATGCCTTCGCCGACACCGATGTACCAGACCGGCACCTCAAGCTCCTGACGGATGGCCAGCGCGATGCCGCCTTTGGCTGTACCGTCCAGCTTGGTAAGAATAATACCGCCGATTTCGGCTACTTCCTTAAACGCGCGGGCCTGGGCAAGACCGTTCTGCCCGGTGGTCGCGTCAAGCACGAGGATGCATCTGGTGTCAGCCTCTGGATACTCGCGGTCAATCACGCGGCGCATCTTGTTCAGCTCATCCATCAGGTTCTTTTTGTTATGCAGGCGGCCGGCTGTGTCAATGATGAGCAGGTCGGCTTTCTGCGCCTTGGCTGATTTGATACCGTCAAAGACAACCGCGGCCGGGTCGGCGCCTTCTTCATGCTTCACGATCGGCACACGCGCGCGTTCCGCCCATACGGTGAGCTGTTCGGCAGCGGCGGCGCGGAAAGTATCGGCGGCGCACAGCATGACTTTGCGGCCGATGGACTGGAAGCGGAGCGAAAGCTTGCCGATGGTGGTGGTTTTGCCCACGCCGTTGACGCCTACGACCAGCATGACCATGGGCCATTTCAGCGGGGGACGCGGAATATCCATCTGCTCGACCATAATCTGCTTCAGAATCTCACGGGCGGCGGAGGCGTCTTTAATATTCTCTTTTTTGACACGGTCCTTCAGTTCGTCAATAATGACGGTGGTGGCCTTCAGGCCGCAGTCGGACATGACCAGAATATCTTCCAGCTCTTCATAAAAGTCATCATCAATCTTACGGTTCTCACGGACCATCACATCGACTTTGTCGGTCATATTCCCGCGGGTTTTGCTCAGCCCCTCGCGCAGACGGGCGAACAAACCTTTTTTCTTTTCTTCAGGCATGTATTTTTCCTCCTGTATGCATGGATACCGTTTCAGTTTATCACATTTCAGCCTCAAATGAAAGCGTGCGCGTATTTTACTTTGAGTCGGGCATCAATGCCGCAGAACAGTAAAAATACCGCTGTTTCCTTGTCTCATGAAGCGCCGGCCGTTATAATAGACACGTTATTGTGATTATGAGGAGGTAACTGACATGAAGAAACTGATTGCTTTATTGCTTGCCGTATTGATGCTGGCGGGTACCGCTTTCGCGGAGGACGCCGCTGTGAAAACCGCGGTGAAAACGCAGACGGTGGAGTCCGTGAGCGGATTGCTGACTTTTGAAGTGCCGTCCCGCTGGTATGTGATGAAACCGGGCACGGTTGATGAGCTTTTCACGGTGGCCGGTGACGCCGCGTTTGACGAAATGGGCCTGACCGAGGCGGATATCGCGAACGCGAAGGCCGCGATAAGCCAGGTGGACCTTTCTCAGATGGACATGGTGTACACCGCGTCCATGACCGGAAACCTGAATGTTATCGCGCAGGAAGCCGCCGGGATGAACATGAGTTTACTCAAGCTTATGAAGAGCGTGTACGATCAGATGTTTGCCGGTCAGTACATGAATATGGGCGTGCCGGAGGAAAGCATTATCTATTATGATATCGAACAGATCGGCGATCTGGAATGGTACAGAATGGACGTGGAATACGCGGGGAATGAGATCTGCCAGTTTATCACCTGCGATCAGAACAGTCATATGATCATTTTCACATTTACCAGAATTTCCGAACCTGATTTCATGCCGGTGCTCGAGAGCGTAAAGCTGATCTGAGCTTCCCGCGAAACTGTTTGACGGAGCATCGTATGATGCTTCGTTTTTCTGTGAACGTTGATTTTGAACTTTTGAGTATTTCGGAAGAACACGCGCTGCGGTTGACAAAAAGACAAGAAAGCGGTATGCTGAAAACGGAAGAAAACGCGGAATATGCAGTGATTCTGATCGGGAACGGGGGGCTTTTTTGTGAACGGTTTGTATATTCATACCGCGGGCAAGGGAATGACTCATGATAAACAGCCCGATCTTGTACTGCTGGCCAAACACAGAGACCTGGAAATCATGACTCAGGAGATCAGTGACAGGTCCGCCGCGTGGCTGTATCCGCCCGAAAGAGAAGACGGCTTTGAGTTTTACTATGTGCTTTGCGGCAAAATTGAGCTTTCGGACAGCGACGGTACCGTTGTCGCGCTGGGTGAAGGTGATTCATTCGGTATCAGCGGTCTGAAAAAAGAGGTTCAGATGCGCTGCCTTGAGAAAGTTAAACTGCTGTGCATCTCCAACACGCCGGTATTCAATGAGCTGGAGTACTGGCGCCGCACATGGAACGAGCAGCTGGACAAGATCGATGAAAAGGATCACTATACGCGGTCACACAGTCAGTCGGTTATGTACATCGCCTTCCGCCTGTATGAGAAACTGCAGGCGCAGTGTCCGGAATTTGACAGCAAAACATTCGCGATGAGCGCGCTGTTCCATGATATCGGTAAATGTGAAGTGCCCGGGGCGCTTCTTTCCAAACCGGACCGGCTGACGGATGAGGAGTACGCGATTGTCAAAAAGCACGCCGCCGCGAGCAGGCGGATTCTCGCGCCGATCTTCGGCGAAGAGCTGGCGGTTATGGCCGGCATGCATCATGAACGGCTTGACGGATCCGGTTATCCGGAGGGGCTGAAAGGTGACCAGATCCCGTTTGAAGCCCGGATACTGATGGTGGCCGACGCGTTTGACGCCATGACGCGCGATCGTGTTTACCAGAAGGCTGTGCCTATGGCAAAAGCGGCACGGGAACTGGCCGCAATGCCGGAGAAATATGACAGTATTGTGACGGCGACTCTGGTGGAGCTTGTCGACAACGGTACCATAACGCTTGAGGCAACAAGCGGCTCGAATGTTTGAAAAATAACCGAAAATATAACGAAAATAACGGACCCCGCGTATTGACATCGTATTTTGTTTATGTTAAGGTATGGGCAGACGATGACCGCGGACGGGTGACCGGGCGGTTTACGGAATGAGATTGCTAACTGACAAAGGAGGAACGGTCCGATGAAAAAGCTAGTTTGTGTACTGCTTGCAGTAATGATGATCATGACGGTTGCCTGCGCGTCCGCCTGTTCTGTAAGTTCAATTCAGAAGGCTACGCTGAAAGGCATGGTCAATACCGCGAATGCCGCGATCCGCGCGGCTGTGCGTACCGCCCAGCTGACGCCGTATGATGATGTGGCCCTGATGCTTGCTACGGTTGATGGTATTATCCGCCCCGTAAAGGCATATGCCGCGAAGATCGGCGCTCAGGTCGGCTGCACTTATACAGCTTATGAAGTTGACGGCCGCACCGTGATGGTTGATCCGCTGTACGTGATTAACATTAACTGACGATAATTCCCGCATGGGAACAAAGAGCCATGGCGAATGTGCCATGGCTTTTTCTGACGGAAGGGTTGAACCTGAAATGGGTAAAAAGATGATTGCCTTTCTGACCGCGGCTGTGCTGACCGTGCTGTGCTTTTCCGGCGCGTACGCTTCATCAAAAGCCGCATATAAGGCAATGAGGCAACGTGTGGAAGCAGAACACCCCATGGAGCTGGATCTCGGTGAAACGGATTTTACCTGGGAGCAGCTTGCAGAGCTGAAATCATTGATGGACGGGGATGCCGCGCTCCATTTCAGCAAGCGTTTCTGCAATGCCGTGTTTACGGACAGGGACACAGAGGCGGATCTGAACGGCGGTACATCGAAGCTGACAGCGGAAATTCTCGAGGCGATGATCACGGTCATGCCCGGATTGGAAAAGATTACGCTGGATAAGCATCGGGAAGCACGGAACCGGATCATGATTCCTCTGGTAGAGAAATATCCGGAAATCCATTTCGCCTGGCTGGTTAAGCTCGGCGGTCAGTATTCGGTGTCAACCGAAGCGACTGCCTTTTCGACTTTCAGAAAAAGTTCGGACCCGAACAGGCTGACAGACGCCGATCTTGAGCCGCTGAAGTATGTGACCGGACTGAAGGCACTGGACCTTGGGCATAACCGTGTGACGGATCTTTCTTTTGTTGAATGGTTCCCGGAAATGACCGTGCTGCTGCTGGCAGACAATCGCGTGACCGACCTGACGCCGCTGAGTAAACTGCAGCATCTGCAATATCTGGAAATCTTCATGAACAAGATTACGGATCTGAGTCCGCTGTCCGCCTGTGCGGAACTGAAAGACCTGAACATAACCACATGCCGTGTAACGGACCTTTCCGGGCTGGACGGATGTGTATGCCTGGAAAGACTGTGGGCGTCCGGCAACAGGATCGGGCAGGAAGCAAAGGACGCTTTTGCCGCGGTCCATCCGGAATGCACGGTGAAATACAAAACGAAGGACGCGACATCGGACGGGTGGCGGAATCATCCGCGGTATACGCAGTATATCCGGATGCTGAAAACAGGCAAGTGGGAACCGTTTGAATAAGCACCCGGGCGGCGGATGCCGCCGGGACCGAAACGGATTTACGTCGAAATTAACAGCGCCGCGGCCGGATGCATGGCCGCGGCGCTTGTTTCAGTTCGCGATGCCCGTGCGGATCTTCCGCGCGCCGGCAGCGGGTTTGGCCTTGAAAAAGCTTAAGCGTATATCACCCTCCATGCGGATGACGAGCGTACCCGCGGCTTCCGTCTCCGGACACGGGAAATCGATATCCTCCCACACGGGTCTGCGCTCACGGGCGCGTGCCTCAATATCCAGATACGCGTACCGGTCCATGGCAGGGAAGGAATTGTGCTCTGATGTACGTGTGTCGCCGGACCAGGTTCCGAGCTCTTTCCCGTTCAGCAATACGGTGACACGGCCGCCTGTTTCGCTGATCAACCGCAGGGACAGGCGCGCGTCTTCGGTGCTGAAGCGGCAGTCACGGTAAGTGACGGACACGCTCTCCGCGCCGGGCTGCGGACCGACGCAGGCAAAGCCGAGTGTGCCTTCCGTGATCGCGACGCTGTTACTTTCATCATAGCATTCGGCAGGTATCCGTTCCGCCATGTTCCTCGGCGTGACAGTTTCACCGGAAATATCCAGTACGGCACTGATTGCCTCATCCGCACTTGAACCGCCCGCGAAGAAGCGGTACTGACCGGCTTCAACCATCAGCCGGCGGCTGATCACATCATAGAAGCGCAGTTCATCCACGGGAGCTGTCAGCGTGACCGCTCGTTTTTCACCGGGCTGCACGGCATGCAGCCGGACAAAGGCCAGCAGCTGGCGCAACGGTTTTTTTACGCGTGAGGTCGGCGCGGAAGCGTATATCTGAGCGACTTCATCGCTGACGGCTTTCCCGGTATTTTCCACGGTAAAAGTGAAGGTCAGCGTGTTGTTTTCCCGCGTGACACCGAGATCCCGGTAGCTGAATGAGGTATAGGTAAGGCCGTATCCGAAGGGGTAGAGAACATCTCCTTCAAAATAACGGTAGGTGCGTTTGCCCTGGATAATATCATAATCGTTGATATCCGGCAGCTGATCGTCCGACCTGACCCAGGTCATATTCAGCCGCCCCGCCGGCGCGCAAATACCGTAAAGTCCGTTGACAACGGCTGTGCCGAATTGCTGGCAACCTGTGGCGGACAGCAGAATCGCGCTCAGATGCTCCGAGGCGTATGGCAGCGTGTGAGGATAATTTGCGCACAGGACCAGCACCGCACGGGGATTGGCACTGTGAACGGCCTTTATCAGCTTCCGCTGATGTTCGGGCAGAAGCAGGGTGTGGCGGTCACGCTCTTCTTTTGCGGGAATCATGGGGCACTGACCGACGGCGAGAATGACAGCCGGATTCCGCGCGGCGATTTGTGCCGCGCGCTCAATACCGTCCTCAATGATCTCCAGGGTTACGGGGGTGCCTGTGTGATCCCTGTCGGATACGAGCTTATCATCCGCAACTGTGACGGGCCGGTGGAAGCAGTTCGTCAGCAACAGGCAGCCGTTTTCTTTTTCAAGGTGGAACAGCTCCAGCACAAACCAGTTGAACGGCTCGTCAGCCGCGGCATACAGATAACCGCTGTCCTCGGGTGCCTGACCCTGATGCGGCAGACCGAGGTATTTGCCCGTACGGACACAGCGGAAAGTATAGTATTCCTCACCCCAGTCCTCCATGACGAACGTGTCCGGAAACTCGGACAAATATGCCTGTCCGTTATCCGCGATTGTGATCCCTTTGTCTCCGAACATGATACGCACACGGTTCCAGCCGTCAAATGAATCGCACGGGATATTCAGCGCGGACATGCCTTCACGGATTGTTTTCATGCCGTTCGGCGTGCCGCCGTACCAGTCTTTGTACCACGCGTCCGCCCAGGGACCGATCAGTGCCGCGGGTTCGCTTCTGTCCAGCGGCAGAATGCCGTCATTTTTCAGCAGAACAAGATTCTCCTCAGCGCAGCGCAACGCCAGCGCGTCTGCCTCCGGGGTACAGATATCGCTTTCCGTGTAGCTTGAGTAGGGTGAAGCATCTCCGTCCAGCAATCCCAGACGCAGCATGACCTTTGCCTTGGCGATAATGGCGCGGTCCATATCCTCTTCCGTGATCAGCCCGAGCTCAAACGCTTCACGCGCGGCAGGCTCGACATAGGCCGGCCCGTCACTCATGCCGTCCACTCCGGCGTGCAACGCATCCGCGATCGCCTCGGCGGCGCTGCCGTAACGGTGCTGGCCTGAGACAACCAGACTCAGCGCCCCGCCGTCACCCACCGCGTGTGTCAGACCGTATTCATCCTTGAGGATTGTCCCGACCTCACTGTTCAGGATACCGACTTTGCCGTTGATACGGTTGTAGGCGGTCATGACGCCCTGGACACGCGCGTTTTCAATGCAGCGCCGGAATGGCTCCAGATACAGTTCATACCTGTTGCGCGGGTCAATCGTCGCGTTTTTCCAGGCACGACCGGCTTCCGTATTGTTGCCGTAGAAATGCTTAAGCGTCGCGGCACACCGGATGTATTTCGGATCATCGCCCTGCATGCCGCGGATGTACGCGCCCGCCATTTTTCCGGTGAGCACGGGATCTTCACCGTAACCTTCCTCGTTACGGCCCCACCTCGGATCACGCAGCAGGTCAACCGTGGGCGCCCAGCGGCTGAGACCGCGTCTGCCGCGGCGTTTGCTGACAACGCGCGCTTCCGTGCCGACGACCTCACCGCATTGCCGGATCAGATCCGGGTCCCATGTGGCACTCATGCCGATGGGCTGGGGAAAGGAGGTTGTAATATCCGGCTCCGAGGTGAAAAACTGATCATTGCGCCCTTCCACGCCGTGCGCGGCTTCTCCGCCGAGCCCGAACGGCGGGATGCCGAGCCGCTCGCATCCGGGCATAAAGGACCCCATCCAGCCGAATTTTTCCTCAAGTGTCAGGCTTTCAACCAGCAGACGGGCACGCTCGTCAAAACTGAGGGATGTATCAAACAAACGGTTATTCTCCATATTTTTCCTCCGTGCGGAATGATATATACAGCATAAACAACAAAAGATACCGTGTCAACGGGGATACGGTATCTTTCGCGGAATTCGCGTTCGGGATCATGAGCGCGATGATTTTTATGTGTTCACTGTGCCGGTGATATCGAGCAGAATGAACGATATATTATCCCTTCCGCCCGCGGACAGCGCGGCATCAAGCAGTCGCTTTGCTTTTTCCGGAATGCCGGCGCTTTCTGACAACAGGTTTTCCATGACACTGTCCGGCACCATGTCCGTCAGCCCGTCGGAACAGATGAGGTATGTGCCGGCCTGAACTGTTTTACGGGTGAAGCAGAACGGTTCTATGAGCATTTCCGTTTCCGGTATGCCGAGGAATTGCGTGAGCGGAGGCTTTCTTCCCGGATACATCGGCAAAACGTGATCTTCAGACAGCTGCGTGAGTATATGCCCCTTACAGCGGTAGATTCTGCTGTCACCGATATTGCAGCCGGAAACGCTGTCCGGCCCGATGAGCAGCATAGCGGCTGTTGTGCCGCAGACGGACAGTTTGTTTTCGAGCGTGAACGCGCATATTTCCCGGTTGATATCATGGCATAGTGCCGGCAGAAATGCCGCGCTTTCCGCCGGCGACCGTTCCGCGGCTGTCCGCGCGGCGATGTACGCGGCGGCTTCACCGCGCTCTTCACCGCCCATGCCGTCAAACACGCCGAAAAGCATTGAGCCGGCAACCGGTTCGCTGCCGGACACCGGATCCGTGAAACCGTCATCTCCGGGGGGAAGACAGCACTCTTTCCACGTGATATTATCCTGATTGGTTTTTCTGATTTTACCTTTCTGACAAACACAGGCATATTGAACACGGTACATGATCAAACCTTCTTTCGCGGTTTCCTATTTGTACAGTGTTATCATATGCCTGTGAATTTGCTTTCTGTAATCCGGTTTTTCACCGTCCTCAGTCCGGCGGATCACATGTTTTCATATGAGAGTTCCCACACATCGGCGTATGTGCCCAGGGGGTCCTCCGACAGCATGCATGTCAGCAGGAAACATTCATACGGATTGACAACATATATCGGGCTCATACCGCATTCGGTCAGTATTCTGTTGGTGGATTCTATGAACGCGCTGTACCGTTCCCGCGCTGACAGTTCCTGATCCTGCGAGTAGATAAAGAAGTTCAGGGTGATCAAATCGAAACGCGTAATCTGAGCTTTTCCGGACAAAACCTCGCCGAGATGCTGCCGGCTCAGCCTTTTACCGGCAAACTGCCTGTTGAGCGTGGAACTTTTCATGGACGCGAGATTACCGTTATTATCCTTCGGAACCGCGGCGAGAATGATACTCTCTATGTCCGCCGGCGTGATATCATCAGCTGTAAATACTCTGAAATTCCCTTTTTCATTCATAATCTTCTGCAGTTTCTGATAATCATAGAGCTGATCATTGCAGCTGAGACTTTCCGCCAGCCGGCCGGCGGATGTCTGCGCCATCTCCTGTCCGGATTCCGTCAGAATCCGGGCGGCAAGCTCCCTGGTACGGCCGTATAAAGCGTTGAATCTTTTTCGCGCGGTGACACTCTGCCTTTTAGTGCCCTGCACGATGGGCAACTCTGCCAGATACTGCATCAGTGAGGCTTCATCCGCGATTTGCGAGAGGCGTTCCCTGTAGCCGACTGTTTCATCCGCCGACGGAATGCCTGCGGACGCGTGATCCGCGCACGCGAGGTATTTCTGCCACAGATCCTCATATTTCATGAATCCGAAACCGTTCCGGTAGCAGTAGCGGCAGATCACCTCAAAAGGATCTTTGGCATTCAGCCCCGGCTCCTGCAGTGCCTTTGTCAGAAATCTGTTCACATCATGTTCACTCATTCCGAGACCGAACCCCAGAATTAAAACAACGTTTCTGCTGACGGTCTGCTGCTCCAGCCAGTTTTTCGCAGCATTTTTCAAACGGACAGAGGTGGGGGTGAATGAGCACGGTGTCTGACGGTCTGCGAACTCATCGCAGATCACGGACTGATACTCGGAAAGAGGGATATCGCGGTAATCCCCGTTCATTTCCGCTTTTTCATAAATGTAGCGTTTCAGGAAATCACCGAACTGAACAAACTGCATTTCTTTCCGCAGCAGATTGTAAATCAGACTATAATCTTTGTTGCGGAAGTACGGATCTTTGACCGTGCCGAGCATGGATTCCTTTGCTCTTTGCGTGAAATCCAGACTGGACGGATTGATATCCGGTGTGCTGTTCATCTGTATCAGCTGCCTTTCGTAGTGTATTTTGTTTGTCACTCTGTTTTCTGATTCCTGTTCCGGATTCATATACTTCCGCAAGTATATCATAATGACGCGGCGGTGTCCATCGCGGCGGAAATGCCGCCCGCACTGAAACAATGATGCGGAATGCTTGACGAACATAGCGGGAAGGATTCATAATCTGATACGGAAAGGAAGTGTGACCTGGATGATGATATATATTGACGCGGACGCGTGCCCGGTGGTCCGGATCGCGGAACGTATCGCCCGGGAACATCATATTCCGGTAACACTGCTGTGCGACACCAGTCATCAGCTGACATCCGACTACAGCAGCATCAGGGTGATCGGAGAGGGTGCGGACGCGGTGGATATCGCCCTGATCAATCTTTGCCGGTGCGGCGATATTGTGATTACGCAGGATTACGGCGTGGCTGCGCTTGCACTCGGCAAGGGCGCGAAGGCGATTCATCAGAGCGGCAGACAGTATACGGATGAGAACATTGACGGACTGCTGATGGAGCGTCACCTCGCGGGAAAAGCAAGGCGCGGAGGAAAACAACGCTTGAAAGGCCCGGCGAAACGTACGGAGGAAGACGACAGACGCTTCGCGGACAGCCTGGAGGCACTGATCAGGCAGACGGAGGGTTAATGTACCGGTGAACAGGAGGTTCGGGGCAAAACAATGAGAATCGGAGTTATTCTGGCAAGTTCGCAGGCGGCAAAAAACAGGATACTGTTTGAAACAGTAAAGAAATACGCACCCGATGATGAAGTGATCAACTTCGGTTGCGCGGAGGATGAACCGGAACAGTTCAGCTATATTGAAATTTCTATGCTTACGGGGCTGCTGCTGACAAGCGGAGCGGTTGATTTTGCCGTAACCGGCTGTTCCTCCGGCCAGGGGATGATGCTCGCGTGCAACAGTTTCCCGGGCGTTTTCTGCGGGTATGCCCCGTCACCGGCGGATGCTTATCTGTTCGCGCAGATCAATAACGGAAACGCCATATCGCTTCCTTTGGGAGAACAGTATACCTGGGCGGGGTATGAGAATATGGACCGTACGGTCGCGAGGCTTTTCTCCGAACCGTTCGGGAAGGGGTATCCGAAAGAAGAAGCCGCGCGGAAGATTGCAGATTCCGGACAGCTGAAAGCAATTCGCCGGCTTTCCCAGGTGTCCGCGGCGGAATTCCTGAATTCGCTGGATACGGCATTCGTCTGGCGTCTGCTGCGCAAGCGTGATGTTGTGCAGTATGTTCTGGAGCACGGAAACACGGACGCGGTACTTTGGCTCCGTTCTATAATGTGACGGTGAAATACTGACTGATTCTGTCTTCGCTGTAATGATTGCCTTCTTCCGTCAGAATGCCGCCGTTTTTCAGAATGGTTGAGGCGGAGGCGGCGTTATCCTTATAGCAGCCCAGAATTACCTTTTCCATGCCCTTTTCCTTACAGACGGACAGCGCGTAGCGGAGCATGGCGGTCGCGTACCCTTTTCTTCTTTCGGAAGGGCGGACGCCGTAACCGATATCACCGATTTTCCCGGAAAGTTCCTTCGGCAGTTCATACCGGATGCTGAGCAGACCGACGAGCCTGCTGCTGTCAAAACAGAGGTACAGCAATGATCTTCCCCAGTCGTCTGTGCCGCGGGAAGCATTGTTCCGTATTTTTTCCAGCCATTCCGGGTATACGGAGAACGCCAGACCCAGACTGGCACTGACACCGGCCTCTCCGGCACTTTGATGCTCAAGAACATATTCACGAAGGATGGTTTCATCACCGGCATCGGGTAACCTGAATATCATTGTATACATTCCTTTCGATTGTATCGCAGCTTTATTTGAACGCTCAGGAGTTTTTGAACAGTTCCATCATTTCATTGGTCAGAGACCAGTGACCGGGTTGCAGAACAATATCCTTTTTTTCAACCCATTCAGCATAGCTTAGCTCACCCGGATCAATCCGGACCGTTCCGTCGCCGTCCAGATCACAGAAATACCCAAGCAGAAGATCGTTCGCGATGCCCCACGGCTGTGACTTGTAGTACCGGATGTTTTTAACTTTCAGGCCGGTTTCCTCCATCACTTCACGGGCAACGGTTTCCTCAGCGGTTTCGCCGATTTCCACAAAACCCGCGACCAGCGCGTTATGACCGTAACCTGTACGGTAGCGCGTCAGCAGGAGACGGTCGCCGTTTGTGACTCCGACGATAACAGCCGGCATGATCCTTGGGTAAACGGTATTCCCGCAGGCGCAGGTCAGCGCGCGCTCCTTTTCGGAAAGACGTGTGGCTTTTCCGCATCTGCCGCAAAAGCGGTTATCACGGTACCAGTCCGCCAGATGCTTCGCGGTATAGGCGGCGAACATCAGGGCCATCGCCCCGGTGTAGCTGTCCCGGATTGAACGGAGGTTACGCATGGAAAAACCCTTGGGACAGGGAACATTTTCGTCCGGGCATAGAAAATACCGCTTTTCATCGATTGAAAACAGATAGATAAGCGCGATATCCCCGAAAGCGGCACGATGAGGGAAAAACGCTTCAGAGGTGTCTGATATGCATATCTCAGCTCCGCGGACCAGCATCACGAAATCATCCGATCCGGCAATCGCAGCGGGATCATAGCGGTTATCAAGGCTGGACGGTTCGATATCCTGTATCATTTCATGACCTTCTTTACCGGGTGAATTTGTTGTATTGTGTACTGATGAAGGATACCGCAAAAGATGGGTTATTACAAGCCATTTGACAGGTTGTCTGTCTGACGGGTTGACGATCTGCCTGTATGACAACTTTGATCTCCCGGCGATGTGAACGATGTGCTCTGAGTCCTCGGTATAATGTAAGCGTCAAAACTGACGCGTATTGAAACCCAAGCCGAAAACCAGCAAAATAT